>CAYTDU010000648.1:0-3703 GCA_964436395.1 uncultured Gemmatimonadaceae bacterium
GCCACTCGCATGCTCGAGAAATGCGGCTACTCGGAAGGTGAACGCGACATGATCGTCATGCAGCATGAATTTGTGGTTCGGTACGATTCAGGTGACGAACATCTCCGTTCCACGTTGGTCGAGTACGGCATACCTGGAGGTGACAGTGCCATGGCTAGAACGGTTGGGTATCCACTCGCAATCGCCACTCGGATGGCATTAGAGGGGAAGATCGCCGATCGCGGTGTGGTGACGCCTGTCAAGCCGGATATGTACAATCCCATACTTGACGAACTCGAGGGTATGGGGATCTCATTCCAGGACAGAGTTGTGGGCTGATTGGCCGCTGAGTGCCGGGGAATAGTGCGGATGTGCAATACGCGATTGGCCGCGGTCGTACACAGAGCCACGCGGATGTTTGGTTGGGTTAGGTAGTGCAACCAATCTCCCGCTGTTGTCCGCGCGCCTCCGCGTCAGTCCACGGCAGTTTCACAAGACCTGCATCGGCAGGACAGGATGTTAGCTACACATAAATGGAGTCTATCTATGCATAAGATGCTTCGGTGGTCATTAGCAACGCTGGCCGTCATTTCATTGTCTGGAGCCTTGGTCGGACAGGCCCGTGCTCAGATCCCAAGCCCCGAATCCGTGTTGGGGTATCAGGCAGGTGCGGATTTTCACCTCGCATCATATGACGAGTCTCTAACCTATTTCCGCCGCCTCGCTGAGGCGAGCGACCGAGTGGAGTTGATGGAGGTCGGCAGGACCTCGGAGGGGAAACCGTGGTATATCGCCTTGATTTCTTCTGCTGAGAACCTGGCGAATATCGATCGGTACAGGGAGATCTCACTCCGTCTCGCACACCCGGAAGGCCTGACCGATGAACAGGCCCAGGCTTTGGCGAGAGAGGGCAAGGCAATCGTGCACATCGACGGAGGTCTGCACTCCACGGAGGTTGCGGGCCACCAACATACGCCTCAGTTCGCTTACGATCTCGTGACCGGTGATAGCGATCCCGAGGTCCGCGCAATTCTCGACAATGTGATTCTGATGCTTTGGTTCGCGATGAATCCTGATGGCCAGAACATGGTTTCCGAATGGTATCACTCCAACCTGGGCACACCATACGAAGTGTCGCCGATGCCGAGACTCTACCAGAAGTACATTGGCCATGACAACAATCGCGACGGGTACATGCTGAGTGTGCCGGAGTCGCGGGTGGTAACCCGTGTGGTTAGGGAGTGGGAGCCACAGATATTTTATAACCACCACCAGACCGCGCCGTTCCCCGCACGCATTTGGATTCCTCCATTTGCTGAGCCGGTGTCCGACTACGTACATCCTCTGATGTGGCGCCAGGTGAACCTATTGGGAATGTCGATGGCCCAGGCGTTGGAGGAGCGTGGCCAGATTGGTGCGGTACATATGGGCACAGGGTTCGACGATTGGTACCCGGGGTTCATAGATCACGCACACAGCTTCCACAACGTGACGTCATTCTTGACTGAGACGGGACTCTACCGGTACGCAACGCCGCACTTCTACACGATCTCCGATTTCCCCACGAGATCCAGAGATCTCAGGCCGCAGTCATTGTATGCCAGCCCCTGGACAGGCGGGTGGTGGCGACTCCGTGACGCCGTCGAGTACATGGTCACGGCTTCTTTCTCGGTAGTGGATGCTGCCGCCAAGTACAAATACGACTTTCTCTACAACCGATATCAAGCCGCGCGCGACGTCATCGCGATGTACCGGAATGGTCCGCCGTACGGCTACTTCGTGCCTAGGGATCAAAGAGACCCTGTGGCTGCCGTTGAGATGCTGCGGAGGCTTGCGTTCAACGGAGTGGTCGTCCACCAGCTCGAACGGACTGTGCAGTATGAGGGGCGAACGATTCCCGCAGGTACCTGGGTGCTTCCGATGGATCAGGAGAATGCCAACTTCCTGCGGCAGTTGTTTGCCGTGCAGGAATACCCCGACCTGCGTCAGTATCCGGAAGGACCACCAGATCAGCCCTACGACATCTCCGGTTGGACGTTGCCGTATCAAATGGATGTTGACGTGATCGAAGCTGCGGCGCCCCTCACGGACGAAGTGCGAAATGCGATGGCCCTGGTACAGGGAGAGACAGTCGCCTGGAATGCAGAAGTCGCTGACGCGGCGCCATTCGACAGCCCCATTGGGATCGGATACAACACGAATGCCAACGCCGCCGGAATTCTCCCTATTCCTGGACGTGCGACAGGAGGTGGCGGTGCGCTCGCAGTCGATCCGGCGCAGAACAATGCATTCAAAGCAATAAACCGGGCGTGGCGTGAAGGTGGCCGCGTACGGTTTCAGCCAGGCACGCCTGGTGACAGCGGTATGTCTGGAACATCTGGACGCTACGTTATCAGCAACCTCGGCGGAACAACGATAAACTCGATGGTCTCCGACTATGCCCTCCAGGCTGAGAGAACAGGGTCAGCGGGCAACGCGATTTCTCAACCTCGCATCGGGCTTTACCGTCCGTGGCAGGCTGCCATTGACGAGGGTTGGACTCGTTGGCTGCTCGAACGGTTTGGGTTCGAGTTTGCCAGCGTTTACAATCACGACGTGATAGCCGGAGATCTGCGAAGCCGATTCGACGTACTTCTCATTGTCGATTTCCGTGCAGGTCAGATTCTCGACGGATACGCTAAAGGGAGCGTACCTCCTCGCTACGCGGGTGGCATTGGTGATGAGGGTGTGCGCGCGATCGACGAGTTCGTGAGAGCTGGTGGAACCCTGGTTGCCCTGAATAATGGAAGCCTGTTTGCGATCGAACAGCTGCACCTGCCGGTGGAGAATGTGGTGGCGGACATCGATCGCAGTGAGTTCTTCATGTCAGGATCGCTGCTCGAGATGCACGTAGATCCATCGCACCCGGTCATGTCGGGTATGCCGGAGCGGAGCAAAGTCTTCGTTAGCCAGAGTCCGGTGTTCTCTACGAAGGAAGGTTTCGAAGGAACAGTCCTCGCGAAATACCAGACTGCTGGTTCCCCGCTGTTGTCCGGATATCTACTTGGTGAAGAACATCTCAATGGTTACGCGAGTGCGCTCGATGTCGATCATGGAGATGGACACGTGATCCTCTTGGGTATGCGGCCCCAGTGGCGTGGCCAGCCATTCGGCAATTTCCGCATTCTCTTCAATGCGGCTCTCTACTCCGCGGAGGTTGCCGCAGCGCGGCCAGACAATTCGTCGTTTTGGGTCGCTCCCGTGAAAGAGCCGGAGGAAGAAAAGGGCAACGGCGGGCGCGGCAGATAGCATCGCAATTCAGCGGTGATTGAATGGCCGGCAGGTTTGTGGACACGGATCGAATATGTTCGACGAACCTGCCGGCCGTAGTAGCTAGAACTCTATACCTTCCCGCGCGACGACTCCTGTTGTGTAGTAGTGTTTGACCTCTGTCATTTCAGTGACAAGATCGGCGCGGTCCAGCAACGCCTGCGGCGCCCGCCTACCTGTGAGCACCAACTCTACTCCGGCCGGGCGTTGGTCCACTAGGTCCAACACCGCTTCTTCAGCCAACAAACCAAACCAAAGCGCCACATTCACTTCATCCAGAATGACTATGTCGTACCGACCGGAAAGCATCTCCTCGCTTGCACGCCCAAGCCCCGCCACGGCGTGCTCGATATGTTGTCCGGTGACTTCGTCTTTCCGGATACATCCCTCATCGCCGTACTGCTCAATCGTGATT
>CAYTDU010000649.1:0-3696 GCA_964436395.1 uncultured Gemmatimonadaceae bacterium
TCCCAAACAGGAAGTCGAACGTCTCGGGCATCACGCCGACCACGGTGTAGCTGCTCCCGTCGAGCGTGACGGTCTTGCCGACTATCTCCGGATCCACTCCGAAACGGCTTCTCCATAACATCTCTCCTAATACGACAACCTGTTCGTCTTCGACTCCTCCCTCGTCGGGGAGGAACGTGCGTCCGATCACCGGTTCAGCGTTCAGTGTATTGAAGAAGCTCGGGGTCACACGAGTCGTGTTGACTCGCTCGGGTCGATCTATGCCTGTCAGATTCGCCACACCTGCAACGGTGGCGAACAGTGCAGAATACGAAGTCGACAAATCGCGCCAATCCAGGTAGTTCGCTACTGAGACCAAGTCTCGATCGTCCGGTGCGCTACGATCGTCTTCCCATAGCAAGACCAGGCTTTCCGCGTCATGATAGGGAAGCGGTCGTAACAACCATTGGTGCACCACGGCGAATATGGTCGTGTTGGCAGCAACGCCGAGCGCCAACGACACGATAGCGATTGTTGTGACAACCGGTGTCTTCAGAGCCATTCGGATGGCGTAGTTCAAATCCTTGCGGAAGGAGGCGACCATATTGCTGTTCCTGTTCGGTGCTGGTGGGTTGATTCTTCTGCGACCGCGACCACTGATTAGCGCAACTATTGCTTCTCGATGTTCGCGGAACGCGGTCCCTAGGAGGCCGCGGACTTCGCGTGCCCAGAAACTCGCCGCCGCAGAAGCACTTCCAAAAGCCGACCGATGCGAGTCTGCAAATGCAGTCAACAGGTCTGGTCCGAATTCACGGTAAAACGCCTTCGGGAGCGTCAGTCTCACCAAGCCGGTGAATAGATGCTGGCCAAGGCCCGGTCGAGATCGGCGAGAAACGGCCATTTCAGGGGGAACGAGCTACGAACTGAGTTGTACGCACCATTTCGGCTAGTCTATTGATGCGCCCTGCTTCGCACGACGCCACCTCGAGTCCGAAGTCGGTGATTCGGTAGTAGCGTCGACGCTCGTCGTCGAGTTCGGGATCAGGCCTCATGTCTGAGCGTTCGACCAATCCGTCCCTCATCATCCGTTTGATCGCACCGTACAAGGTGCTCGTGCTCAGTACCACCTCGTCTCGACTCCGCCGTCTTATGTCGCCGATGATTCCATAGCCGTGCCTATCCTGCTCCGCGAGCGAGAGGAGGATTTGGAACACTGGCACCGACAGGGGCAGCAAGGACTCAGGTGAGGAGTCATTTGAATCGTTCATCCGCGCTGTCTCACAGATAGTTGAATGAAACTATTGCCGTGTGAGATATATCCTACGAGGGAATAGTTGGGATGGTTTCAGATGATTGCAGATCTGTGATTTGAGATTTGTGATTGGCACTAGGGGGCAAACGGCGGCGAGCCAAGGCTGGCATCACCGCCAATCTGCAATCTCAAATCAACAATCTCAAATCTGCGATCGCTGTTCTTTATTACCCGTTACCCGCGCTTCCCAGCACGTTTTGGTTCTTGTGCTTCATCAGCTCGATCAAGCCGTCTCGGGCAGGTCCGAGGTATTTTCGGGGATCGAAGTTCGCCGGGTTTTCGCTGAGAGCCTTGCGGATCAAACCGGTCATTGCGAGGCGTCCGTCGCTATCGATGTTCACCTTGCACACCGCCGATCTGGCGGCCTGCCGCAGTTGGTCTTCGTTTACACCACGCGCTCCCTCGAGCTTGCCACCATACTGGTTGATCATTTCGACATACTCCGGCACCACGCTCGACGCCCCATGAAGCACGATCGGAAATCCCGGGAGCCGTTTCTCGATCTCCTCGAGAATGTCGAACCGGAGGGGCGGAATTTCGGCGTCGGGGGGGAATTTGTATGCGCCATGCGAGGTGCCGATCGATATGGCGAGGCTGTCCACGTCCGTACGGCCAACGAAGTCTTCTACCTCTTCGGGTTTGGTGTACAGCGACTCTTCGTGCTGAACGTGTTCTTCGATACCGGCTAGGACGCCAAGCTCGCCCTCAACCGACACATCGTACTGGTGGGCGTAATCGGCCACCTTGCGAGTAAGAGCAATGTTTTCCTCATAGGGAAGATGAGATCCGTCGATCATGACCGACGAGAATCCAGACTCGATGCACGAGACACAGAGTTCATACGAATCGCCGTGATCGAGATGCACGACGATCGGGATTGCAGGGTCCGAGATCTCCTTCGCCATTTCGACTGCACCACGTGCCATATGCACCAGCATGGTCTGATTGGCGTAGCTCCGAGCTCCTTTTGACACCTGCAGGATCACCGGGCTCCGGGTTTCACTGCACGCGGTGATGATCGCCTGAAGCTGTTCCAGGTTGTTGAAATTGTACGCCGGAATGGCGTATCCGCCCTCCATGGCCTTCTTGAACAGCTCCTTGCTGTTGACCAGGCCCAATTCTTTGTAATGCACCATGAGAATATTCCTTCCCGATTTACCGCGGAAGATCCCGCCGGGGCAGGGATCCTGACTCTTTCTTGGATGTGTGCGACTCACACGAACGGCATCCAGGCTGCCACCCGAATGCGGATATGGAAGACTAACTAAACGCTGTCAATGAGCAAATTGGAAGCCGTCAAGTGGGCTTCATTGCCTTGGTGACGGCCTCGCTGAACCGGGTCCAATTCTCTGTCGCCCTTTCCAACTGCTTCTTTCCTTTGCGCGTCAGCGAATAAAACCGTGCCTTCCTGTTGTTTTCGCTGCGGCCCCATTTCGATGTAAGCCAACCACGTCGTTGCATGCGGTAAAGGGCAGGGTAGAGCGAGCCCTCGTCGACTGTGAGAACCTCATCCGACACTTCCTGCAACCTCTCGGTGATGCCGTACCCGTGTCTGGGCCCGTCTTCGAGACTTCTGAGTATGAGCATCTCGAGCGTGCCCCTCAGGAGGTCGCCGCGTTCAGGATTCATGATTCCCTCTGTGTTTGTGCATCAACTGTTGTCCTCGCTTCTCGGCATTCACTTGCGGACTTTCTTGCCGCGATCACTCCTCCCGCAGCGATATCGCGGCGTCCACTTGAAGCGCGCGACGTGTTGGAATCCATGTGGCGAGAACGGCAGCTGACAGCAAAATGAATGGAGCCACCGCAAGAGAGACCGGATCGGAGGGCTCAACTCCGAACACCAGCCCACTCGCGAGACGCGAACCAGTCATTGACACTGCCAGACCGACCCCAGCGCCGAGTCCGACCGCGACGATTGCTCGAACCGCAACAGACATCGCAATGCTCCGGTCGGGCGCGCCCAGGGCAAGGCGAACACCGATCTCGCGCGTTCTCTCGCTCACAGCCAAACTCAGCACGCCAAAAATGCCTACGGATGCCAGTATCAAACCGCATAGAGCGAGCACGGAAAACAACTCTGCGTTCATTCGTTGTGGATAGGTGAAACCGCTCACAACCCGCGAGTAGGGTAGGGCGTTCACCAGGGCGAGCCTGGGGCTCACGTCTCTCAATTCCTGACGCAGCAGCGGCACAGCCGCAGCCGGGTCGATATTGGGAGCTATCAAGAGTGCATTCCCAGGTGTGTAGTAATGCTGCGGGTAGCAGAGGTACAACGCAGCCTCTTGCTCACCGAGTAGCGACGTGACTTTGGCATCGTTCACCACACCCACGATCTCGATCTCTATTGTAGTCTCGCCGGCGTCGTTCAATTGCCAAACGCGTCTTCCTGTTGGATCAGCGCCG
>CAYTDU010000650.1:0-3695 GCA_964436395.1 uncultured Gemmatimonadaceae bacterium
CCACAGCTGACCTTTGTACGTTTGCTTGCGGGCTCAAAAATCAACCAGACTGCGTTCTGCCCCGATCCCCAACCACATATCCAAACACTCGTATGGGGTGCGAGCCGCCCCAAAATAGGACTTTTCGAAAAAAAACGCGACCCCCAATTTGCCAGATGGGCAGAGCTAGGGTGTTGATAGCAACCGATTTAAGCCATCGAGCCGCGAAACTACTTGAACCAGAAAGCCCTTGTTTGGTTTTATCGGCTCAAATCAGTCCGAGCTTTAGGCCTACCGTCTTGAAAGCTCGGAGTGCTTCGTCCAAGTGGTCGCGCGTGTGTGCAGCCGAGAGTTGGCAGCGTACGCGTGCCTGGCCTTTGGGTACCACGGGATAGCCGAATCCTGTCACGAACACACCTTCATCAAGGAGCATTCTGCTCATTTCGATGGCTTTGGCGGTTTCTCCCAGGATCACCGGCACAATCGGCGTGTCACCCGCGAGGGGTTTGAAGCCCAGCTCCAGCAGTTGCCCGCGGAAATACGCAGCATTCTCGTTGAGTCGAGTAACCAGGTCGGGATGTGCTTCCAAGTGGCGAACCGCTGCCAGAGCAGATCCGGCAACCGTGCAAGGAAGGGCATTGGAGAATAGTTGCGGTCGAGATCTTTGGGTCAAGTAGTCGCAGAGTCCGGCAGAGGAAGCGGTGAAACCGCCTGCAGCACCGCCTAGCGCTTTACCGAGGGTGGAAGTGACAATGTCGACATCGCCCAACACGCCCACGTGCTCGGCCGTACCGCGCCCCGTCTTGCCGAGTACCCCGGTGGCGTGTGAGTCGTCGACGGTGACTATGGCGTCGTATCGCTCCGCCAACTCGAGTATGTCGGCCAGCTTCGCGATGTCACCCTCCATCGAAAAGACGCCGTCCGTGAAGATCATGCGCGCGCGCGCGTCCGTCGATGCCTTGAGCTTCTCTTCGAGGTCGTTCATGTCCGAGTGCGAGTAAACTGCCGAACGACACTTAGTGATCGACTTCGCCAATCGGATCGCATCGATGATGGAGGCGTGGTTGAGTTCATCGGAAATGACTATGTCTTCCGGTCCAAGTAATGTCGCGCAAAGCCCTTCGTTGGCATTCCAGCATGACACATAGCTCATCGAGTCTTCTGTTCCGACGAAGCTCGCGAGGGCGTGCTCCAGGTCCCGATGTATCGTGAATGTGCCACAGATGAACCGTACGCTTGCGGTTCCCCCACCAAACCGATCTAATGCTTCTTTGCCCGCGGCGACGACCTCCGGTTCGTTCGACAACCCCAAGTAGTTGTTGCTCGAGAGAATGATTATCTCACCCCGGCCTTCCATGACGACTCGAGGGGCCTGTGGGGAATCCAGATAGTTGAGAGTCTTGTAGACGCCGTCGGCCTTGAACTGGTTCAACTCATCTTTGAGGCGTTGCTCAACTGAAGCTTTCATCTAATTGCTCCCAATCTCTAAGATCACTTTTCCGGCGTTACCTGAATGAATGACGTCTAGGGCCTTCTGTATGTCTTCGAGGGGGAAGGTGTGAGTCACTGCCGGCATCGGATCGAATATCCCCGAGGATAGGAACGTCTGCATTTGCAGCCAGGTGTCATACATGCGGCGCCCTATGACGCCGTGCACACTGAGTCCTTTGAATATGATGTCGGCGGAGAAGTCGATGGTCACCGGTTCTTTCGGTATGCCGAGCAGTTGTACCTGTCCTCCCATGCATGCGGCCTGGAACGCTTGCGCCAATGCAATCGGATGGCCTGACATCTCGCATACAACGTCTGCACCATCGCCACCGGTTTCTTCTCTGACCCTCGCCACCACATCCTCTTTTTCCGGGTTGATCAGTACATCTGCACCCATCTTCCCCGCGAGGTCGAGGCGAAATTGATTGACGTCGGTCGCGATGACCTTGGTGGCTCCCGCTGATTGCGCTACTCCTGCCGCGAAACACCCAATCGGGCCGCAACCGGTCACCAGTACGGAGTTGCCGGGAATGGTGGCAGTGAGCACTGTGTGGAACGCATTGCCGATGGCATCCATTATCGACCCTATGGTCGTAGGAATGCTTCCGAGCGGTATCACATTGCTCGCCGGCATCGCGAGGTACTCCGTAAAGGCGCCGTTGCGATCGACGCCGATGATGCTGGTGTTCGTACAGATGTGCCCATTGCCGGATCTGCAACTCTTACAATGGCCACACACAATGTGGCCTTCGGCTGTGACGAGTTGGCCTATGTGGAATTGGTCTCCAACGTTCGACCCCAGCTCTACTATCTCTCCTGCGAATTCATGACCCACCACTACCGGCGGGCGTATTCTGCCCTGAGCCCAGTCATCCCACTCGTCGATATGAACATCGGTGCCACAGACTCCCGCGTGGTGAACATGGATGAGCACGTCGTTGGGACCACACGTTGGTTCAGGAACGTCGGTTACCTTCAGCCCCGGCTCGGCACTGGCTTTGATGATTGCACGCATTGATTACCGTCGTTCTTCTGCTGGTCTAGAGAATATTCCTGATGTACCCACCGTCTACCTGTAAAGCCACCCCGGTAATGTACCCTGCCTGCTCAGATGAGAGGAATGCGACGGCGTGCGCAAGTTCTTCCGGCCTTCCCATGCGACGCATTGGAATACGCGTCACTAGTTCGCTTAGGATTTCTTTGGAACCGCGCTTCTCGCGGGCCGCTCGCTCGCGAACCAGATCGTCAACGCGTTCGGTCTGCATGTAACCGGGGCAGACGACGTTCACGGTCACGTTAGACGTCGCTACTTCATCTGCCAGAGACTTGGCAAAGCCGAGCACTCCAGCACGAGCTGTCGTGGAGAGTATCAACACCGGTAGCGGTTCCTTCGCAGCGACGCTCGTCAAGCACACTATTCGACCCCACTTGTTCTCTAGCATGTGAGGGACAGCTGCTCGGCACAGTGAGATCGTGGATAGCAAGTTCAGATCGAGCGCCGCTTGCCAGCTCTCTGGCTTGGTGTCAGCGAAAGGTGCTGCGGCTGGACCTCCGGCATTGCACAACAAGATGTCGATGGAACCAAATTTTGCCACAGTGCGTTCCACGAGCGCGATTGCTTGTTCTGGGACACTTACGTCTGCGGGGACACCCACGACGTCCGATGCTACGGTCGCTTTGACTCGTTCAACCGCTCGAGCAAGTCGTGTTTCATCTCTACCGTTCAGTACGACCTTGCATCTCTCCTCGGCGAGTGTGTTGGCGATTGCATACCCGAGTCCACTAGTTGAACCGCACACGAGCGCAACCTTGTTCTCGATATCAAAGTTCATCGTTCTCTCTCCACGAATCGCTGTAACGCGTCTCCTATTTCAAACACTAACTGGTTACGAGTTGTCTTCTCAGAGACATGCACGCTTGTCCAACGACCGAGCGTATCACATTACGAAACGACGACTGGGACCTTGCAAGCACGACACGAAGTATAACGGTGGTACGCTTCTCACTCATTAACGGTTAACAGAGGAAACACGAAGTGAAAAAATGGTATTGCGTGTTTCAATCGTATCTGCAATATTCGCAGCGTGATGCGCTTTACTTGGAGCGCAACGAATGAAAAAAACACGACGCGATTTTCTCAAACAAACTTCTTTAGCAGCTGCCGCGCTAGCAGTTCCACAGCGCGGCGTATTCTTGACTCCACTATCACCGAACAACCCTCAAGG
>CAYTDU010000651.1:0-3693 GCA_964436395.1 uncultured Gemmatimonadaceae bacterium
GCTGCTACCCATTCCAGCGGGTGACGCGCGGCCCGCTTGGGGTGATGCGCAGTCCGTCTCACCGCAAGCACGAGCGAAGGCTGCCGCACTGATCGATGTCGTTGTGGAACCGGAGATGGTCCTTGATCTCGACCCGCGACGCTCAAAGGTTATTCGTACAAAACGTCCTGTTTCCCGGATCTCGGTAACCGATCCACAGATACTCGAGGTGGTTCAGTTCAGCCCGACGGAGTTCGAGTTGATCGGTGGTGTCACGGGCCAGACCAGCCTGACGCTGTGGTTTGCCGATATGGCGGCCGGAGATCAGATGCTGCGATATTTGGTGCGAGTGGCACCCAACGAGGCAGTAGAAGATCGCCGCACGCTGGAATACGGGGAACTTGAGAAGAAGGTAAATGCTCTTTTTCCCAACAGCAAGGTACAGCTCTTTCCCGTTGCCGACAAACTCATTGTTCGAGGCCAAGCTCGCGATACGGAGGAAGCGGCCCATATTATGGCCCTGGTTCGTGGACAGGCACCGGATCGTCCCGCGCCCGAAGTGAGTCGCATAAGCCCAACACGACTCAATCGCGGGCTGGCCGCTCCGTCGTATCCGGGCACAACTCAATTACCGTCGAGCGACGTCATCAACCTCCTGCATGTTACTGGTGAGATGCAAGTGATGCTCAAAGTTCGCATAGCCGAACTCAATCGCACGGCGGCACGGGAAATGGGAGCTGATTTTAACATTGATGCCGGGGATTTCTCCTTCGATTCCTTTCTCGGATTGGGGGGATCTGTCTCGGCCATTCTAGACGGGAACGAAGTCGATTTCGTGCTGGAGGCTCTCAGTACCAACAGTTACAGCAAGATACTCGCCGAACCAAATCTGGTGACACTCAGCGGCCATTCGGCATTCTTTCTCGCGGGAGGTGAGTTCGCGGTGCCTGTTGTGGTTGGGGTCGAGGGAGCGGCCGCCGCGACGACCAACTTTCGAGGCTTCGGCACGCAACTGACGTTCACGCCCACGGTGCTCGACAAGGACCGTATTCGCTTGCATGTCGCACCTTCACTAAGCGCTATAGACGAGGGAAACACGGTTGAGGGAATTCCGGGGCTCACCAGCCGTTCCGTGGCAACGACGGTCGAACTGCGAGAGGGACAATGGCTGGCCATCGCGGGGCTGCTCCTCGACGAGCAGAACGGGAGCAAGATTCGGGTCCCGTTGCTCGGAGACATCCCCGTCCTCGACGCGTTCTTCAGCAACAAAGATATCAAACGGGATGAAAGCGAGTTGATTGTACTCGTCAGCCCGGAACTGGTTCATCCGCTTGAAGCGGAGGAAGCCCCGACGATACTGCCCGGTATGGAAGTCACCGAACCGAGCAACCTAGCATTCTTCGTCGCCGGGTGTTACGAGGGAGATCCGCACTGCCAGCATCGCAGTACGGTCTGGCCGATCCATCAACGCACGCTGTTACGGGCTCGGTGCGACGCGAAGCGGCAAGCACGCTATCAACACACCGAAAAGTACTTCATCCAAGGTGCCCATGGATTCTCGCATTGAAAGTTCATGGAGGCACTGTCGTGGGAACTCGACACACACGCAATATTGAAGTCTGCATCTTCGATGAGGAGAGGGCTTCCAAGAGAAGGGGCACTTTCCACGTCGAGGGCTTGGAGAACCTTCATTCAATACGCAAGTACCAAAAACTGGCAAAGGAGGCAGACATGGACGAGTGGCATGATCGCCTACGAGATCTGGGAATGGGTATACTATGTGTCGCGGCAATGGGTATCGCGGGTTGCCGATCTCACGAATCGTGGCGCGACTACTACCAGCAACCGGAGCCGCCGAAGCCCTTAGGGGCGCTTACCGATCCAGTGTGGCAGAACCAGGAAGCTAATGCCGAAGCGTCGGACTTTGTGATACATGAACACGAATTTGAGGACAACTCGCCGCGTTTGAACCTCGGTGGAGAGGATCACGTCAAACAGATTGCCGCTCGACTCAACGCTGGGCAGGACGTTCCGGTCGTGGTTGAGCGAGGTATGAGCGGGCTGCCCAACACCGGGGACTATCGTTACCCGGTCCATCCCGATCCGCAACTCGACATGCAACGCCGTGAAATGATCGTCCGAGCACTCACCGCCATGAACATCGCTGATGCGGAACACCGTGTTGTCGTTGCGCCAGCCTATGCGTCGGGGCTTAGTGGGAATGAGGCGGAATCTTCCTATTCGCTCGGCCTCACCGGCAGCGACTACGGCACCGGAAGCGGGAATTTTGGCGGCTTCATACTACGCGGTGGGTACTAGTACACGGCGTTCAGAGTGGAGGCCGGCCGCCATGGGATTGCTGCTCCTCTCGAATCCCTGGTGGACCGCGCCCACTCTCAAAGGAACGCTACCTCGGTTCCCAGTAGATAGTTCGATGCTTCATCATTAGACAACGAAAGAGGGCAGAAGACGTGAAACGCTGTTTGACCGCTACGTCGATTTCTAATACACTTCTCACGCGATTTGTGGTAACGATGATGAGTTGCCTTCTCGCCGGTTGTGCGGAGAACGATTACTTCATGCAGGACATGGTGCAAGATGCGGCGCCTCGCACGACCGGTTGCTCTCCCGATGCCGACACGGCGACCGACACATCAATAAAAGGGGCGCTGGCACTCGCGCGACTGAGTGAACGCCGTCATCAAACCGACCAGGCTAGGCAGCTTTACCGAGCGGCTATCGAACGCGATCCACATAACGCCACGCCTCACCACCGCCTTGGTGTGCTTTGTGCGCGTGCGGGCAAGTTTCGCGAGGCCGAGGAACATTTTGCCGAGGCCGTGCATCTGGCCCAAGACAATCCACAATTGCTCAGTGATATTGGGTACACTTACTATCTCCAGCATCGGCTTGACGAGGCGGAGAGCGCCTTGCGTCAGGCGTTCGAGTTGAAACCAGACGATCCCGCCATCCTCAATAACCTCGCGATGACTGTTGGTGAGAAGGGGCGCTACGCTGAGAGTCTCGCCCTGTTCCAGCGTGCCGGCAATCCGCAACAGGCCTATGCGAACCTCGCCTTCGTCTACACACAACGAGGCGAAGTTGCGCAGGCCAAGGCCTGGTACAGTCGGGCATTGACAGAGGACAAGACACTTCGTCCGGCCGCCGAAGCGATGATCCAATTGGCCCGTTATGAAGAGCCCGCGGGAAGAAGTCCTTCCGAACAGACCCATTTGGCATCCCATGAGAAACGCACGGAATCGGCGGCACGTCTTCCTCCGGTCGCGACACCGCCGCAATGCCTTGAGACACATCCTGGCCAGAAGGTCGCGCGACTTTCCAAGCCGCAAATGTTGAACCGGCCGGTGAGTTTCAATCAGCCCGATCCTCCGATGGCACGGCTTGGGCAACCGCTTCGTCTCACCGGCATACCCGCCCCGGAGTATCAGACCCCGAAGTAAAGGACGACGGGGTGAGGCGACGTGAACACTCGACAGGAGACGAAGTTCCTACGGAGTGGACGGGGCACGATAGTCTGGAACAATGGCTGATGACGTCGGCATACGTGTGCGACCGCCGTTATTGGCTGTCAGATCGGCAGGTGACAAAAGGCCGCCGGTTTGATTTTCCTGGCGCACGAAGCCTCCCAACTCGATCACGGCCGGTGTCACCAGCATCAGATAGACCGGGGGCGCCAGACAGAAGACGACCGGA
>CAYTDU010000652.1:0-3687 GCA_964436395.1 uncultured Gemmatimonadaceae bacterium
AAGGAGAGCAACAGCGACCCCATGCCCGCGACCATTGCGAAGAGTTGACCAATTATCGGAATGCCGCCGAGGACGCTTCCCAGCAAGAATGTGAGAACCCCAAGAACCAATCCCGGGAGGATTACTGCGAGAACAGCCTCAGGTACTCTACCTGCCTTTCTGCCTCCAACGAACCCAGCTATGAGCCCACCGAGGAAAGGCATCCAAAATAAGAGGATGGACAGTCCAAGCATCCATGTCATCGCGTTCAGCATGCTACCGCGGCGTGTTCCCTGAGTCATCGTAAAAACCTCCAGCAAAGACGTAGTGCCGCCTCGCGGCGGCAGAACCACTCCTTCTCAAACTACGTGTTCCGGCCATACGGAGTTTCGGTCTCTAATGAAGCAGAATCCGACTTTGACCTGATGAAAGCCGTCATTATCCCAACGATGAGGGCGATACTGGCGAGGGATAGCGCCTGGCCCAGGTAGTTTGGCAGGTTCGGCGGAAATCCGACTATCCGTTCTCCACCGCGCATCGCGACCCAAAGGGCAAGCAGCACCCCTGTCAAACCTCCACCTCCAACCAGTCCGGATCCAAACAGGACACCACGCTGACGCCGTCGTTCGGCCTCGTCTCGTTCAGCTTTCGTTGCATTTTGCCTTACACGCGTGAGCAGATAATTCATCAATCCGCCCACGAACACAGCCGCCATCGTGTACAGTGGTAGATATACGCCCACCGCAAACGGGAGGACCTGTACCTTCAAAAACCATGCAGCCAGACCGATTCCAACCCCTATGAAGATCAGCGTCCATGGCAGGTTTTGATCGAGGACTCCATCTATCACGAGCTTCATCAAAACCGACTGAGGCGCCGGAAGTTCAGCCCCGCCGAGACCACCTTCGACATTTTGATGTAGCAGCATGACCACCATGCACACGACTCCAGCCGACGTTATTACGCCTATCAACTCACCAATCTGCTGGAGCCTCGGCGTCGCTCCCAGGACGTAACCCGTCTTCAAGTCTTGAGACGTATCACCGGCTATCGATGCGGCGATGCACACCGCTGTCCCAACCATTAGCGCCGTTGCCTTGCCCGATAGGTCGGTCCAACCCATCAGATAGAATATCGACGCGGTACCGAGCAGTGTTGCGATTGTCATCCCGGATGTGGGATTGGACGTGACACCTACCAATCCCACGATCCTCGAGCTCACGGTCACGAAGAAGAATGCGAAGATCGCGATCATCACTGCCGCCACCGCACGTGCCACCAACGAATCGAGGTAACCGAGAATTCCCGGGACGATCGTAAGCACGAGTAACACGATTCCGACAATGACGAGCACCGTCTTGTACGACAGGTCTCGATCTGTGCGGTCAAACACTGTGTCTTCCGTCGCCTTGGCGATCTGCCCCAAGCCGAGCTTGAACGACTCTATCATCGTGGGAATAGACTTGATGAGCGTGATGATCCCCCCGGTCGCGACAGCACCGGCGCCAATGTACCGAACATAGCGGTTCCAAATTTCGCTTGACGACATGTCCCGAATCAGCTTTTCTGTTTCCGGGAACATTGGTTCCGTCAGGCCAGCACCCCAGATATTGATCGCCGGAATAATCACCAGCGCCGACAAAATACCGCCCGCAACCATGATGGTTGCCACTTTGATCCCAAGTATGTATCCGACACCGATCAGCGGTGTGGAGACGCTTATTGACAGCTTGGCCTTGAGTCCAAGTAGGAGCTCAAACCTCCCACCCACGAATTTGAAGCCGTCGGTAATCAGCTTGAAAAGCATGCCAAACCCGATGCCCCAGAACACCCCGGATGCCTGACGCCCGCCCCCTTCCGCGGCAACGAGCACTTCAGCGCAGGCCATGCCCTCGGGGTACGGGAGTTTGCCGTGCTCGCGAGCTATTAGATACCGACGCAGCGGTATCATGGCCAGAACGCCGATAATGCCGCCGCACATCGAGAGGAGAGTTATCTGTCTCCACTCGGGGGAAATTCCCCATATGAAGAGAGCCGGTATAGTAAACAAGACTCCCGACGCAACCGACGAACTCGCAGATCCAATGGTCTGCGACATGTTCGTTTCGAGAATCGAGTAGTGCAAACCCATCGCCGAGAAGATCCGGAAAGCGACCACTGTGAGCACCGCTACCGGGATCGACGTACTAATGGTCAGCCCTGCTTTCAGACCCAAATAGGTATTTGCGGCACCGAAGATCATGCCGAGCAGAGCACCTGACACCACCGTCTTGATTGTGAATTCAGTTAGCGTCTGACCGTATGTGTAGGGAACGTATTTCTCGCCCTCTTCGAGCAAGTAGGCAGTTCTTGACAGCTTCTTCCCGTTCATGGAGGCGCTCCTACCGAATTCGTAACTCCAGTCAGAACTTTATCGTGTGAACCAGGCCTGCGGTTGCCAGACCTAGAATCAGGCCTGGCACCACGTCGGAAGGAAAGTGCTTCGCCGCAACAACTCGTAGCGCCGCGACCGCCACGGCACCTGCGGCGAGCGACCACGCGTGAGTGTCGTTAGAACCGCCGTCTGAAATCCGGTTGCGGGTAAGCCAATAGGATGCTGCCAGCGCCGCAGCCCCGGTAGCATGACCCGAGGGCCAGGATTGTTGATTCTTGGGATCGGCGGCCCCAGTGATCCCCGCAGTCGTATACAGCACGGGGCGTTTTCGCCGCACCAAGCGTTTGACCAGTTCAGATATTCCCTCGGCAATCAGTACGGACTCTACGGAGCTCACGATCCCCTGCCTACCGGCACGTCCCTCGTTGGCGAGGTTGATCCAACTGGTCACCCCAATCCCGACCAACAACACATCGCTGAATGCGGCAGGCACCGGCCGCACCGGGGCAATCGCCCAGCGATCGAAAACAGGCACTTCTGATCTGTCGCAGGGCACACAGGTTACGGAATCGACATCGAATAGCAACGACGGAGCGAAGAGGAGTGCACCCGCCCCGGCCAGAGTCAGCACATCCGCGCCTTCCACGACCGCAGTGTCTCCTGTCTGCGCTAAAACCGGCGAAGCAGTATCGATTAGGGCGCACGCGGTCAGACAGACAAGCGCGATCCGGATATTCCACACCATAGAACGTAGCTTTCGCATTAAGGCCTCACTGCCACACCTATCACCAGCCTTGCCTCCACGCTCAACGGTACCCACATCCAGCCCTCGTCAAGGGGAACAGAATTGGAAGTGTGAAACAACTCGCGGCTACTTACCGAGTGATTCCTCAACCGCAGTGAGCAGATCCTCAGGAGTGAAAGGTTTCGCAAGTGTGATGACCGACTCCATTCTCCCAGCAATCTCGAGGAATCGCGGCTTCCGCTCGTACACGGAGCCCGAGATCGCCACGACCTTTGTGTTGGGAGATTCCTCTCGCAACTGCACAATGAGCTGCAGACCGTCCATCACAGGCATGAAAAGGTCGGCGATCACGAGGTCGAAAGGCTGCTTCTTGCTCAGTTTCAGTGCAACCTCTCCGTCTTCTGCTTCGGCGACCTCATGGTCAACCCTCTCGAGGGTTTTCCGCACGAGCTCGCGGACTATTGGTTCGTCATCGACCACTAGGATTCGAGCCAATTTTGACACCCTCTTTCGCGGCACGCTGGAAGCGGAGATCGGCAGCACGATTGCTGCCGACCATTACCCGCAAGTGAACGATATACACAGTAGG
>CAYTDU010000653.1:0-3683 GCA_964436395.1 uncultured Gemmatimonadaceae bacterium
ATCAACAACGTGACAGTCGCCAGGCGCGGCAGCAGCAAGTGGATGCTCACGACAACCGGCAAGGGTGGTCACTCAGGACGGATATTCAGCGAGACCTACGGAAGCGGTGCGATCTTCGAGGCTGCACGAATTCTCGATGCGTTTCGTGAGGAGGTGCTTGGACCACAGTACCTGACTTTCAATCCCGGCATCATCCTGGGCGGCACCGATGTAAACTACGACACCTTGACCGCCAGCGGGAACGCTTACGGCAAAACAAACGTAATTCCGCAGGCAGTGACCGTTCATGGTGGATTGCGGTTCATCGCGGAAGAGCAAAAGGAACAGGCTAGAGAAAGAATGCGCCAAATCGTCGCGCAACACCTTCCGCAGACCACGGCGACAATCTCTTTCGCCGACGGCTACCCCGCGATGTCGCCCAAGCCAGTAAATGACTCGCTCATGGTCATGTACGACGATATCAGTCGTGCACTCGGATTCGGTCCGATCGAGCCATTGGATCCCGGTGCACGAGGAGCGGCCGACATCTCATTCGTGGCAGACGGAATGGAGGCACTGTCGGGATTGGGGCCGCATGGTCGGGGGGCGCACTCGGAAGACGATCAGCTGTTTCTCTCCTCGCTCCCCATCGCGACTGCTCGCGCGGCGATCCTGATGTACCGGCTCACTAGGTAGTCGGAAGCGCAGCGTGACCGAAAAAGCGCCAGACAACCAAACCGAAGCGGTAGCGGACACGGCTGCGGGGATGGGCACGGAAGACCTGCTCCACACCCCACTCACGATGCGCCCGGGACTCAGGCGAATTCATCGAATCGGCTGGAGCATATTCCTCGTATGGGCCGCGGTGCTCGTTGCGTGGGCGTTGATCGATCCCGACCCGTACGCCCAGGGCTGGCGCCTGGTGCTGGAACTTCTCTTCCTCGGCCGAGCAGTAAGTATCGCCGACGGGATCGCGAGTGGGTTCAGTTCAATCTACCTGGTGTTCCAAAACGGCCTCGAAGACATCATCCTGCTGCTGATTCTCTATCCATGGGTGGTCGCCGCATACGAGGGCGTCTCCGGCCACCGTGTACTTCGAGGCACAATTGAGAGAGTACGCCGCACCGCGGAGAAAAATCAGAAAGTAGTAGAACCCTGGGGAGTGGTTGGACTCTGGACATTCGTGTTCTTCCCGTTTTGGAGTACGGGCGCTCTGGTAGGCGGGGTCGTCGGTTACCTACTCGGCATGCGGACTTGGGTGGTCTTCAGCTCCGTCTTCGCAGGGCACTTACTGTCGGTCGCGTCGCTCGTGTGGCTGTTCGACTCGACACGAGAGATGCTGGCTTCGTTCGAGCAGGGGCTGGTGCGGTTTCTGCCGTGGGCGGTGCTGTTGGCGCTCCTAGTATTTACACTGATGTGGCGGGGCATAAAAAGTGTGATTAGCCGCGGACGGGCGCGGAACAACGCGGAATAGGTGGTTTGGTTGTTGTGGCGGGTAAGAACTCATCCGCCAATTCAGTTCGGGGATGGGTGGGGCAATCGAGTCCCGCTGTTTTCCGCGTTAATCCGCGGCAGATTCAAGACGAGAGGCCCTGGAGCTTCTCTTCGATCTCTTTCACCCGCTCAGTCGCCTCCGGAAAACCTGTCGGCAACACCCAGGTCGGCTGCATGAGCCGAAACAGGCTAGCCGCCTTCACATACGATTGCCTCGCGGCTTCGTTGTCGCCGTCGATCTCGAATGCGAGTGCGTCTACATACAACGTCTCTGCAGCAAGCCAGGTCCGAGCCGGATCGGCTTCGCCGGTGAGGGCAACCTGATGCCACAACCCGTCCACATCAGACAATCGCAGCATGTCGAGGTCGAGGCCACCAAGTTGTGTCGCTCTCGCGAGTGCTTCGGTCCGTTGCTCGTAACTAATCGGCTCGGCTGCGATACGCTGCAGGAGCTGCTTCAAGACAAATCCAGCCTGCTCGATCAAGCGGAGAATGTAGTCACGTTGCATACAGTCTCACCTCATACGTGCATCAGACACCGTCTTGTCGCAGATCGTGGTCGAGGTGTTTGATAGACGAACTGGTTTGTGGAATCTCGAGGAAAGCCGCTGCAATCTGTTGGTCCGCGCCAGTTCACGCTTTGTTGACGCTTCGTAGGTCATTGAGTCGACGTAGGACTATCACCTACGTTCTGTCAGGAAATCGCCTCTGCCGGTAACCGTGCACTCCAATAGCTTTGATTGGTGACGGCATGATCTTCCGTCCCCAAACGTCCTTCTGAGTTTTCCGGCTCCTTGCAGCCGACGTTAATCATACAGTCTGGAACAACTACACGGTCATTCGGGCGACCAGGATGTTGCCGAATGTGCAAAGAAGAACAGCCGACGGAATCCACACGGGATGTCCGCGGTCAACATAGATAGGAGCCGACTATCGAATCGAGGAGGAAACGATGTCCACAGGCGATGTAGCAGCATTCATGCGCAGGATGGCAGTCGACGCTCAGCTCCGCAATGAGATGGCCGCTGTAGCAAACACCCGCGGGTTTGTGTTTACACATGAAGAGCTCGCAAAGGTTGATTTCGAAGCCGCATGCGGTCGATTGCTCGAGCCCCAAAAACCTGGCGACCAAATTTCGGACTTGTTAGAAACTGATCCTGGCTTCGGGATTATCGAGATCCCCGCCTGATCCGTGATTGGCGGCTAGGCTGATCTCGATGCGGCATTCGAGTCCGAGCCAACGAGATGTATAGCTAGGGGATTCCCAACTCCAAAGAGGAGAGCCTCGCTGCCACTTCCTCTAAGGCGGTAAATGCGTCGGTGCGCTCTGTTGCCACACAGGCCACCGCGTAGCGACCTACTGGCCTCAGAAGCAGGACTCGATCATCGCGGTCTCGGCCCGTGAAGCCCAGTTCGTCCGCTGCGAAGTCTGAATAGAGACCACTCGAGGCAAGACGCTGCGACGCGGCGGCAACTTGGTCAAACGTCCTGGCCTCGCTTTCGTTTGGAAACAGGAAAATCAGTTGGTCTCCATAATCTCCTACTACGGCATTCTTCGCCTCAAACACATCCCCGTTTCCGAATCGATATCGATTCAGCAGCGCGAGATTTCCCTCAACATATGTGATGTGTGCCTGGACTCCGCCCACCGAATACTCGGGCAACAAATCAACCACTTCGGGGCGTGCACCACCCTGGGAGATCTTGTCTTCCACCAACCTGGCGAGGCTTAGAATCGCATCCTTGGTCTCCGCATCCGCGTCGAAGCCGATCAAGGTGACGACAACGTTGCCCTTCCAGAAATTCAAGTAGTAGTCTTCGAACTTGGCTTCGCTCCCGATATCGATATGTTCTCCTTCCCTTCCGGTCTTGAACGAGAATGCACCGTAGGCGCTTGTGACATCGTCCATTTCGTACACTTCCAAATTCACAGACTTGTCGCCCTTGACGTACGAGTGCATCACGGCACGTGAAAAACCGTATTCGTGGTAGATTTCGGCCCCGCCGTTGATGAGAAGAAACAGATCATCACCTTCAGCTGTCTGCGGCTCACCCAATGTCTCCCACCCTTCGAGTTGGAATTCATGAGGCAGGTAGGAGAGCACACTCTCCGGTTGCCCAAGCAATGGGAAACCGATCGCACATACGACGCAGAGCACACTTGTCAACGCCAGAATTCTCTTCACCACGTTCCTCCTCGATGACACTCA
>CAYTDU010000654.1:0-3680 GCA_964436395.1 uncultured Gemmatimonadaceae bacterium
AGCAATCGTTCGGCAGCAGAATACGAGCATCGTATTGTTTTCCCTGGCCCTGATCGTCTCTGAAGTCCTGTGCGTCCAGGCCGAGTACATCCTCGAACTGGCTGATTGCAGCCTGCAGATTCTCCACAACCACGCCGAGATGGTGGAGGCGTATCAGATTCATCACTGAGCTGATCGGTTGGCCGACCGCATCATCAGGATAGACCCAGCTTCTATCGTGTGATTGAATGAGCTCTATGGTGAGGCCCGGTAGTTGGTCGGGGTAGACGAATGCCTCATAGCCATCCTGCCGGTCGAACACCGTGTCCTCGAAGACCGGAATGCCCTTCTCTCGCAAGCGGGCAACGTCGCCTTCGATGTCATCGGTTTCGATGGCGATATGCTCGAGTCCCTCGCCGCGTTCCTCGTGAAATTGGAGAACGCGAGAGCCGGGTTTCCAATTCTGGACCAGGTGAAGCCAGCACTCGTTGCCGAGCAAAATGCGAGCGTCGAGCTGCTGCCCACCGGCCTGATCGTCGCGGAAATCACGAGCCTTCAGCCCGAAGATCCGTTCGAAGCGATTGCACGCATCGTTGAGGTCATTAACGACGATTCCAATATGTTGTATGCGTAAGATCGACATTTTCTTGCGTTACCTAGAACGAGTGTTGGGTAAATCAAAATAGTCGGGTAGCGAGCCATCTGCAGAGTGTGCAGCTCGGATTCGAGGGTTCGGAAACGTCGTTGGTTGGTCGAACATTGAGCGGCAGCACCCACAAACATTTGCGCATTTCGTTCTTGGACTATGGCACGTTTTGCTAGTGACACAGACCTACGGGCCATCTAGTATCCATGGCAACGAGGCGAGCATTGTCAGAGACACAAGTGACGCCCAACAAGGGTGAAAAGAGCTATGACCGAGATCAATCCTCAAGCTCCTGTGATGGTCACTGGAGCGACCGGGTACGTTGCCGGGCGGATAGTCGAAAAACTCCTGCAAAAGGGTCACACGGTGCATGCCGCCGTGCGCGATCCCGCCAACACGAAGAAGCTGCGTAACCTCAACCGTCTCGCTGAGGCCTTACCAGGATCTGTTCGTCACTTCAGGAGCGATCTGTTGAACATCGGCTCCTATGGCGAGGCAATGACCGGTTGCGAACTTGTCTTTCACACGGCATCACCGTTCACCCTCGGTGTTGATGACCCGATGAGAGATTTGATCGAGCCGGCAAAGCTTGGAACGCGGAACGTACTCGAGCAGGCCAACCAGACACCATCTGTGAAGAGAGTGGTGGTGACCAGTAGCTGCGCTGCGATCTACGGTGACAACGCAGATCTCAGGAAGGCGCCCGACGGCGTATTCACAGAAGAGATTTGGAACACCAGCTCTTCGGTGGATCACCAGGCCTATTCCCACTCCAAGACCCTCGCAGAGCGCGAGGCATGGGAGATAAACGGCAAACAGAATCGCTGGGACCTGGTTACGGTAAACCCTTCACTGGTGATGGGGCCAGGCATCGACCCTCACGGCACTTCCGAGAGTTTCACCATGATAAAGCAGTTTGGTGACGGCACGCTGAAATCAGGAGTTCCGAGGTGGGGCTTCGGTATTGTCGATGTGCGGGACGTCGCAGAGGCTCACTACCGCGCCGGCTTCACACCGGACGCCAAGGGACGCTACATCGTCTCAGGTCACAACTCTGATCTCGCCGACCTGGCCGCTCCGCTGCGTAAACACTTTGGCAGTGCATACCCGTTTCCCACACGCACTATGCCGAAGTGGTTGATGTGGTTGGTCGGGCCCATGCTCAACAAGGCTATCTCCCGCAGAGCCATCAGCCTGAACGTCGGCCTCCCTTGGAGGGGGGACAACAGCAAGGGCATACGCGAACTCGGCCTCACCTACAGGCCACTCGAGGAAACGGTAGTCGACTTCTTCCAGCAAATGATCGACGCTGGGGTTTTCGAGAAGCGGTAGTGCAATGGGTTTTTCTGTTGCTTGGCAGGCCAAGCAACTTGAGCGTGACCAGAGTCGTTGCCATCACTGGCGGTGGCGTTGGCACAGATCGAGAACAGCACCGGTGCGCTGGGCAGCAGCTGTCCGTGGCTGCATGCTTGGCTGTTGGGGATAAGAACTAAACGTTCATAGCTGACAGGCCCGCGCCGTCGAAGAATACCGATTCAACAGACTCGCCATGGCAGCCAAGGACACGGTGTCCAACATCTTCGGCGGGTTCACCATCTTCACCGACAGGCCGTTCACCAGTAACGAGCGGGTTAAGGTCGCAGGGTTTGACGGTACCATCAAGGAAATCGGCATACGCAGCACTCGACTCCAGACGCTCGCTGGCCTCGAATTCGCCTTCCCGACACAAACGATTCTCGCGGAGGTGGAGCAGAAGACGGCATAGGTGAGCGAACACAGCATCAACCCTGCAAGAGAATGCCCGCTGGTTGGGACCGGCGGGCATCGTTTCTTTCGTGTCCCCAGCCTCGCGCCCTCTGCAACAAGACACACATCGTGATGCATACACTAGGTTGCCCGTGGTCACGTCATCAGCGTCCACGCCATTCTGGCGGCAATGACCATCAAAACAACTCCGATGATCAGTTTGACCTGCCGCTGCTTGAGCTTCGCGATCATCAACCACGCACCAATCAAGGCGCCCGCTGCCGAGCCGACGACAGTGAAGCCCAACAGGCTGTGATCGATTGCGCCCAGGCTGGCATGACCGAGGAAACCCGAAAACGACGGGAAAATCACGATGAATGAAGTTGTAGCAGACGCCTTCTTCGGCTCAATACCAAGCCACACCAAGACCGGGACAATGAAGTTGCCGCCTCCCACACCGAGTAGTCCTCCCAGGAACCCGGCTAGTCCACCTACTGCAACGCCGTACGCTGTCTGGCGAAGCCGTGAGTACTGTTGCTCCCTTTGCTTTGGCTGGTAGAACAGCATCATCGTTGCTGCGAAGAGTAGAAAGCCAACGAAGGCCCAGAGCAGGACGTCGCGATCGATACCTTGGCTCACCTTGGCTCCAAACGGTGCTACCGCGGTCGCAAACAGGACGATCGGAATGGCCACCTTCCACAACACGAGCTTGGATCGGATGAAGCGGTACGACGCGACTGTCATTGCTATCGAATTCAGCAGGAGAGCGGTAGCCATGGCCACGTGAACGTCGAAGCCCAGCGAGATGAAGATCGGTATCAGAATGAACGCAGCACCAACTCCTGCAATCGTCAGTAGGGTGGTGAAACCCAACGTGACGAGGCCGGCTAGAATCGCGGTGGTCATAGTTGCTGTCTGAAGATGATCCCGCCCTTACCCCTCATAGGTCGAGCACGGAATGCACACGTGGCGATTTCCAACCACGCGGAGGTAAGCCACAGCAACCATTTCACCACACTCGTCGCATGGAGAAAGTCCCATTATTTCCCCGTATTCCTCCCACTGGTGCGCTTTCACCTCACCGACGGTCAACACCTCATCTTCTGGGGCCTCCCAAAGCACGTTGACCATCTCCCACGCTTCTTCGTCCGGGATTTCCGTGGGCGGAACACCCTGCCCGCGCTTGCGCATGAAGGCAGACTCGGCTATCTGCTTGTGTCTCGTGGGCCGGTAAGAAACCCGAACTGCGCGTTCTCGATTCTTGTCGACAAGCGTGAAGGCAAGCTTACCCCAACCTGTCTTCTCAACG
>CAYTDU010000655.1:0-3679 GCA_964436395.1 uncultured Gemmatimonadaceae bacterium
CGAAGGTGCGCGCGACCGCGTCAGTTCGTGCGTGGTCGATGTTGGCGCGATATACCGCCGCGACTTCCTTCAAGAACTCTGTATCGACCACACGCTTACCGGTCCTGCGCTCCTCAAGGAAATTACGCACTACACGGTTCAATGCGTCGTCCTGTTCAGGCGACCAATCAGACTTCCTTGGATCGCTCACGGCGGCGGTGTAGAGGACGTTCACCAGATACGAAACGTCGAAATCCCGAAGGTCCTTCTGCTGTACCTCCCGGCACTTCTCGCCGGAGTGGAAGCTGATCTCGGCGATGCGGGGAATGTTGTCGCGTAGCTCGATTCGTGTATAGGAGTTTGGTTCGCCGTAGCCGAAGAACGTGATCTCCAGGTAGCTCGGCATTCGGAGCGTTCCAATATCGACGTATTCACCGACCTTGATCGTGAAGCCGTCGTCCTCAATTACGTGCACGGGTTTCTTGACCACTGCTTACCGCTCCTGTCCTAACTGCTAAGTAGACCGCTATGCACTCACCATAGCAGTATGGATGTATGTCCAAGTGTGCATACCGACAACCAGTCCAGCTAGAGAGAAGGCCGTGATGGACAAGAAACAACCGCTACTACTGCCAATACCGCAGGCATGTAAGGAACTTGGTGACGTATGCAGATCGACCGTGTACAAGCTGATCGCCGAAGAGCACCTCGACCTGGTGCACATCGGTAGGCGGTCATTCGTCACCGGTGAATCGCTCATGGCGTACGTCGCGCGACTCAGCCATAAGCCGGTCGAAACACAATCCGCAGTGCCGGTGCAGTCCCGCTGCTAACCGCTCGGACTCGCGGCCCCGTCGATAACACCGGCCAGGCCGCGACCCATCACCAAAGAAAAGGAGCCGACGGTGGGAAGCACCGAATCATCACACAACAACAGCAGCGACCGCCCTACAAGCCTGGAGGTCGCGTTCTGGCCGGTACACGTCTTCGTGCAACAGCGCATCGGCCAGCTGGACAACATCCCGATGCTCGGCACACCCGCCTGGTTCGCTCTAGCCGACGATGTCCGCGTAAAGAGGCCGCCGTCCTAGACGGCGGCCGGCACTGGGCGCTACGGCTAGAACTCAACCAAGAAGCACTCGCCCAAGCGAGCAAGGACGTTGCAGCTGCCGTCGATTGGAAGGCCGTCGCACAGGAGTGGATGGAACTCGCGAACTTCCGCAGGAACAACCCGTGGGCGAAGCGGGTGGCATCGTGACTGTTAACCGTGACGATGAAGTGTGCGAGATGTGGGCCGAGGAACACCCTGACGGTGCGCAGCTGCTTGATGCAATCTCGGACTGGTTTAGCCGGTTCGTTGCGTTTACCGACCAGGACGATGCGTTATTGCTGGCTCTGTGGACTGTCCACACGTTCCTGGCGACCGAGCTTTACACCACACCACGGTTGCAGATCGACTCAACCATTTTCGGATCCGGCAAGACCACGCTGCTCGACCACCTGGCGCACCTGTGTCTGAATCCGATCCAAGCCGCCACCCTCACTTCACCGGCATTGATACCTCGACTGTTGCAGCAAGGTCCGGCGACTGTACTGCTGGACGAAGTGGACCGATCTTTAGCTCCTGACCGTCCTGGCGTTGGGGAACTGTTAGGAGTCCTCAATAGCGGCTATCGGGTTGGTGCCACCCGGCCAGTCCTGGTCCCGGAAAAGGGCGGGGGCTGGAAAGTCGAACTCATGCCCACCTTCGCTCCGGTGGCAATGGCCGGGAACTCACCGCATCTCCCCGACGACACCCGTTCCCGCAATCTGCGGATCCTGCTAATGCCCGACCTCGACGGCAGCATCGAAGATTCCGACTGGGAACTCATTACGCCTGACGCGCTGGCCTTGCGTGACCTGATCGCGGCATGGGCCGACACCGTGAAGGACACCGTCAAGGGAATGGTGGTCGAACTCCCCGTTAGCTGCATTGGGCGTGCGAAGGAGAAATGGCGTCCGATGAAACGGATCGCAGTCCTGGCCGGTGGTGATTGGCCACAGATAGCCGACAAGTTGATCGGCAAAGGGTTGGCCGAGGATGCCGCCGAACGGGAGGCCGGTTTGAAGGCCGTGCCTCCCGGCATCGTGTTGCTCAAGGATCTGCACAAGACTTGGCCGGATGGCGAAGCCTTCATGGCGACCCGCGAACTTGTGGCCCGTCTGGTAGCGGAGAACCCTGACTACTGGGGTGCGACTTCCAACTACGGCAAGCAGTTGACCGAGACTCGTTTCGGGAAGCTATTGGCGCAAGCGGCGAAGCTGACATCGCGACGACTCGACAGGGACAGCCCACGCGGATTCCTGCGGGTACAACTTGAGCCGGTCTGGCACCGACTTGGCATATCCCGTAATCAACCCGGCGCACCCGACACACCTGGCTCACCCGGTGTTAACTCCTGCGAACTGCACCAGGTGAGCCAGGAGAGCCAAGTGCGCCGGGTTGAAACAGAGACCCCAATGGAATGGAGGCCAACCACATGACCGATAACCGTGACCCGCTGCAGGCGGCATTCGATGACTATCGACGCGCTCCTGGCGACGCGGTGCCGCGCCGGGGGATGACCGCAGATGCACTCCGTGATCTCGACCGCCGATGCGGCACCGGCGATGCCGTACAGAACGGCGGTTCGATGACTTACGGCGCTGACGGCCAACCCGAAGGCGTGGAGGCAACTACGGAGTACCGCGAGACGGTCAACGAGTACGTCGTCACTAGGCGGCTCGTCGACAAGCTCGGGGTTCGTCCGGAAGAACTCAACAACGTGTACATCATCGAGAACTAGGAAGCGAGCAGGCAATGAACGATGCGACTGCCACTGAGGCAGCAGAGACCGGCTCTGAAACGCCCGTAGAGCAACAAACAGCCGAACCCGAGGCTGATACGGCTGGCGGCCAGGACGGCGATCAGACGGACAGCAGCGAGTCGCCTAATCGTGAGGCCGCGAAGTATCGGAAGCGTCTGCGCGACACGGAGTTGGATCGGGACATTTGGCGGGAACGCTGCGCGATCCTCCAACGCACCGAAGTCGAACGCATCGCCGCTGCGGTCCTGGCCGACCCGAAAGACCTCTGGCACGGAACCGGCCTGGAGGATCTGCTGGACGACACAGGCAACGTGAGTACCAAGAAGGTCACTGGAGTCCTTGCCGACTTGTCGAAGTCGCACCCGCATTGGAAGCGAACCGAACGACGACCGTCTATTGACGGATTGCGCAGTGGCACAGGCGCTCACACACCTGCGCCGACCGGCTGGGCGCAAGCGTTGCATGGCGAGGGTTAGCTTGCATACCCGCGATTAGCGGATAAACTTCAAGGTGCCCCAGGCGGGCAATCGGTTCGCGGCTGTGTCGCACCGAGTCTCATCCCACATCACTTTGCCTGGAGGCATCATGTCGTTATTCACAACAAACAGCGGTAAGTCGATCCTGCGACCCGAGCAGGTCGCGGAGCTTGTCGTACAACCGTTGATTCAGCGAGCCGTCGCAACTCAGGTCGCCCAGGTAATCCAGGTCGACAACAATGTGTTGCGCGTCCCCATCGTTGTTACAGATCCCATCGCGGACTGGACCGAAGAAGGCGCAGAGATCACCGTCTCGGATCAGAACCTAGCCGAACTGTCGATCCGTCCCCGCAAGCTCGCCGCCCTGTCCGTCATCAG
>CAYTDU010000656.1:0-3677 GCA_964436395.1 uncultured Gemmatimonadaceae bacterium
CGGTGCGGACCCGGCAGTAATAGGCGGCACCATCTTGCTCGATGGTATGAGCCACACCCTGGTCGGCATCATGCCACCCAGGTTCTGGTACGGGGAACCAGGGGTAGATGTGTGGGTGCCGTATGCGTTCAGCGGCGAGGAGAGGAGGGAAAGCTACTCCTACCTGGTGTTGGGTCGGCTGAATGACGGCGTTTCCAAAGAACAGGCGCTGGAGGATACGAGGCGGATAGTCGGGCAGATCGCCATCGACTATCCAGAAACCAGCGCCGGCAATAGCGCGATGATGTTGTCCCTTCACGAGCACGTCTTTGACGAAGGCTTCAAAGCCGGAACACTGATCTCCACGGTAGCGGTCGCGTTCGTACTCCTCATCGCCTGCGCGAACGTAGCGAACCTCCTTCTTACCCACGCGGCGGGACGCGACCGTGAGATCGCGTTGCGCGGGGCGCTTGGCGCCAACAGATCCCGGATAGTCCGACAGTTTTTGACTGAAGCTGTGATGGTGTCGGGGTTGGGGGGGACGCTGGGGCTGCTGTTCTCTATCCCGGCGATCCGCGGACTAGTTTCGATAATGCCCGCAGAGTTTCCGCGGGTGCACGAAATAGGGCTAAGCCCGAGGGTACTGGTTTACACGGTTTTGTTGACAGTGCTTACGGGAGTCATTTTCGGGGTTGTACCGGCGTTTCATAGCAGCAAAACCGACGTGGTGAACTCCCTCAAGGAAGGTGCCCGTGGGACGGGCGCGACCGGGGCACGGCTCAGGAAGACACTAGTCGTTGCAGAGGTGGCGATGGCGCTAGTGCTCTTGGTCTCTTCGACGCTGTTGGTGAAGGCCTTTGCGCACATCCGGCTTGCCGATCTCGGCTTCGACCGTTCGGACGTTCTCACTGTGCAGATGATGCTCACGGAGAATGAGTACCCTGACCCTAGTTCCGTGGTGACATTTTGCCGCGAAGTCGCCGCGCGCTTCGAGGCGATCCCCGGGGTAGATACAGTTGGTGCCACAACGATATTGCCGCTCCAAGGTGGTTCCGGTACTTGGTATGCGACATCTCGAGAGGCGTACGACGATCCGGCCGGACGGCTGGTTACAGACTTCCGACGCATCGTACCCGGGTACTTCAGTGCGATGGACATACCCATCCTGCGTGGCCGGGGAATCGAAGAGGGCGACGGTGTGGATAGCCGTCACGTCGCAGTGATCAACGAAACCATGGCGGAGCGTCATTGGCCGAATGGAAACGCAATTGGACAGCAGATTGTCGTTGGATCGGGCCCTAGAGAGATAATCGGCGTGGTGGCCGACACCAAAGACGAAGGAGCCGCCGATGCCGTGGAGCCGATGACATATTTCTCCGCATATCAAGGCACACCGAGGTTTTTGGATTGGGTCATAGAAGCATCTGTTCCGCTAGAGGCCCTCGTTGAGCCAGTGAGGAATGCTGCCCGATCTGTTGCACCCAATGTTCCTGTCTACGACGTAGCGTCGATGGATGCACTGATCGACAGGCAGCTGGAGAGCGATACAATCGTGGCGAAGATCATGTCGATACTAGCCGCTGTGGCGCTCATACTCGCACTTGGCGGTGTCTACGGTGTCATGGCCTTCACGGTATCACAGCGTACGCAGGAACTCGGAATCCGAATGGCGTTGGGGGCGAGGTCGCGAAACGTAATGTCCATGGTTGTTCGGCAGGGTACCGTTCTGGCAGCTATCGGAATCGCTGCCGGCACTGCGGGTGCTTTAGGAGTAACGCGTGGATTAGCCCGGTTCCTGTTTGGTGTAAGTCCGTTTGATCCACTCGTGTTTGGACCAGTAGCAGTAGTGCTGTTTGCCGCAGGTCTCGCAGCAACGTATTTCCCTGCACGCAGAGCGACAAAGGTCGACCCACTCGTTGCGCTCAGGGCCGAATAGTACGCGGAGCGCAACGAGGTAGTGTGAACCGGGCACGGAAACCGCGCCAAATATAGGAGTGCCTCATGGATTCGAGCCACGATCAGCACGTGATCATGAAGCAATACGTAGACGGTCCAGAACTACTGGAGACCGCCATTGCGGGTCTTGATGATTCCCAGCTGGATGCAAGGCGTCCACAGGGTGGCTGGAGCATTCGGCAGATCGTTCACCACATCGTCGACGGCGATGACGTATGGAAGTGGTGCATCAAGGCCGCGCTGGGGAACGATGGTGGAGAGTATTCCCTCGCGTGGTACTGGGTGCAACCACAAGACATGTGGGCGGACCGTTGGGCATACTCGACGCGCTCGGTCGATGTCTCGCTGACTTTGTTCAGGGCAAATCGCAAGCACGTAATCCAACTACTGGAGCATGTGCCAGGCGCATGGCAACGATCCCTGCAGTTCCCAACCTCGGACGGGGGTATGAAAACCCTAACCGTCGGTGACGCGGTGCAGATCCAGGCAGAGCATGTGCCACATCACATAAAACAGATATCCGCAATACGCGAGATCTGAACGACAGCGGTCTTCCTTCATTGCCGAGACCATTCACCCCGGTATACGACCACGGATTCAACGTCGAGTTCGTCTTTTCTCAATACTATGAGTTCGCTTGGTCCCGCAGCGAGCAGCCGTTCGTTGGGCGGCAACTCAATCCATCCGGTAGGTTGGAAATCACTGCCCATCAAGAACCATCTGGTATTGTCCTCGGTCGGGTGGAGATAATCCTCGAGCCAGAGAGCCAAATCGCCTCCAACCAGCATGGACTTATAGGCGGGTAAGAACTCGGCCGGCTCTATGTTCTCTTTTGCCCTTGCGACCGCCTCATCAGCTCCGCGCTGCATCTCGGCCGCTGTTCGCTCACCCAACGACGCAGCCGCTTGCGCGAACATTTGACCCTGTTGCACCACAATCCGCTCCGCCCACGCACGCCATCCCGCTTCAATGTCGAGTTCGGTTACCGGCCTGGGCTCGCGCTCCAAGGCGAGTGTTGTGAGTAAGGTGCCGGTAGAGTCAAAACGTTGAAGCACGATCAAATTGTTCTCGCCCACATATAGTTCGCCAGCGACAATTGCTGATCGCACCGACGAGTCGAACAGGTACTGCTGGTAGCCGGTCCTGGCATCGTAGTAACGCGGAGGGCGAACGAACTCGCCGATCGTGCGAACGAGGGCGCCCGAACGATCGAACATCAAATAAGGAATAGTGTCGCTCACCATTCGGGCTGTATTGTTCTCCTCGGTCGGCGGCAATGGCCTTTCCTCCAGAACGAACCTCCCGTCGGGAAAGGCTCCCACGAAACTTACCCCTGCTTGGCGCGACAAAGCGCGCAATGGCGTACATGTGAAATCCAACCGTCCGTCCCGCTCGAATACTGTCACACGATCCAGTGCCGGGTCCCAGGCGAAAACGCGGTTGTCGTCCAAGCCGACGATGTCTTGGATAAACCGGAACTCGCCTGGTCCTTCTCCGCTTCTTCCCAGCCTGCGAAGAAACTCTCCCTCAATTCCGAACACCAGGATCTCGCCTTCGTTACTTGCCACCGCTATCTCGGGCGAGTCCAAAAACGCTGCTGCGGTTACCTCGTTGAGCAGTGGTTCGCTGTTACGTCCAACTTCAAACAACTCGCGAAGCTCAAACTGAGGCAACGTGGTTGGTTCAAACGGGTCGCGCGTTCTCTGGTCTGATTGAGCACACGCGCTCAATAACAGTGCAGC
>CAYTDU010000657.1:0-3676 GCA_964436395.1 uncultured Gemmatimonadaceae bacterium
CTTTTGGACGCCGATCACCCCAAGATGGGGGTCAATCTTGCATGCCGATCCACACCTGACAGGTCTGGCCACCCAGGAGCCCGAGGAGAAGACGGCGATGATCGACGCGACCTACCTGAAGACCCACCGCACGGCGACGAGCCTGCAGGTCAAAAAGGGGGGCGTGGACGTCTGATTGGCCGAACCAAGGGCGGCATGAACACCAAGCTGCACGCTGTCACGGACAGCGTCGGGCGTCCGATCCGTCTCTTCATCACCGCCGGCCAGGTAAGCGACTACATCGGCGCACGAGCGTTGTGTGGGTCCCTGCCTGCGGTCGACTGGCTGATCGCCGACCGGGGCTATGATGCCGATTGGTTCCGGGAAGCCTTGCGGGACAAGGGGATACGGCCCTGCATCCCCGGCAGAACCTCCCGCGGCAAGGCCGTGCGGTACGACAAGCGTCGCTACAAACGGCGAAACCGCATCGAGATCATGTTCGGGCGTCTGAAGGACTGGCGCCGGATTGCCACCCGATACGACCGCTGCCCGAAGGTGTTCCTGTCCGCCATCGCGCTCGCCGCAGCCGTGATCTTCTGGCTATGACCATCAATGAGTCAGGACCCTAGTATCTGTGAATGTATTAAGCTGCCCAAACGCGTTTGCTGGGTTCCTGCCACTAATCTCCAGCTCATGCGTCGCAAGCTCCGAGACCTTCTGTACGGTTTCGACTGTCTGTTGAGCGAGATCATGTATTTCGGCGTAAGTAGTCATGTGTGTTCGGTGTCCGCCCCAAGTCGATAGAATGATTCCATCAGTCAGCCCTGGGTAGCGAAAGCTAACCCATTGATTGAGAATCGTACTCATCAGACGGCCGTTTGGACAAGTGGTGTAGCGTGCCTTTCGTTGTCTCCGCCCCCCCACTTGATTCTCTCGCTTCACGCCGCCGCAAGGTTCTCTCGTGACAGCTATATACGATCGATTTTGTTCGCCAAGGACGGTGGACCGGGAGGGCCCATACGCCCCGGAGAGCTTGGCGCCGTGCATGGGGTGGGGTGGGGCGTGCGCCTGGCCGCGGCAGTGACACACACACCGATGTAGCTGTGCGCATGGACACAGAACTTGGTTCGGTCCGTCCTCCCCGTGGCCCGGGGTTTCCGCGAAGGGGCGCCGCGTCTCGATCACCCCGCCCGCCAAGGGTGGACTGGCTAAGGGCGCCGGAGAAAGCTGTTGCCCAGCTAACTCACTAGTTACGCTTATTACACTTGTTGCGCTTATTACACTTGTGACGACAGGGTGGGGAGCCCTATATGATGGGTGTCAAGGAGGACAAATTGGCATGACAGCGACAGCATCAGACGTCGCCCCGAACGAAGTTCAGGGGCTGAAGGACCGACTCCCAACTGCCGCAGAGATCGATAGCGCGGCGCACGCCGCAACTGCCATTGCGGTCGCGATGGAGCTTGATGGCGGGTTGAAGGTCTCGGGCGAGAACGGGGACGCAGTGCACATTGCGCCCGCGGTCGGTGAGCTGATTATTGAACTGCTGGGTCATGTAAGCGCCGGAAACATGGTCACTCTCGTCCCAGTCAGCGCAAGGCTCACAACACAGCAGGCGGCCGACATCTTGAACGTATCTCGGCCACACCTCACCAAGCTTCTCAAGCAAGGGGAAATAGAGTTTGAGCAGGTCGGCAAACACCGGCGCGTCCCGCTACCAGCACTCATGAAGTACCGCGAAGAAAAGGCCAGGCGCCAGGAGGAGGCCATGCATGAGCTATCTCGCCTCGGCCAGGAGTATGACCAGGCTTGAGCCACATCGCCAATCCATTTGTCATCCTGTTGGATGCGAACGTGATGTACCCTTTCCGCACGCGGGACGTACTCTTCACGTTCGCACAGCAGGGTCTATTTCGGGCGAGGTTTACCGAGCGCATCATTGACGAATGGACAGGCAGCTTGATACGCAACAAGCCTGCCCTGGAAGAAAGTGTCCGGGCGCAAGCCGCAGTTGTCCGCGACGTGTTCCAAGAGTGCTTTGTGACAGGATATGAGCCGCTGATCGAAGGGCTGCAGTTGCCTGATCCGGACGACCGCCATGTCCTTGCGGCAGCGATCAAGTGCTCCGCCCAGATCATTGTGACAGAGAACCTTAGGGACTTTCCACCCGAAGTCCTGGAGGAACATGACATCGAGGTATTAGGGGCCGATGACGTCTTAGCCAACACGTTCGATCTGTTCCCGATGGACGGAGCCAGGGCACTTAGAACCGTCAGGCAACGCTATAACAACCCGCCGTTCAGCCCCTCAGAGTTCCTTTTGGACCTTACAAAATCTGGCATGCCAAAGCTGGCAGCCATGGCCCGTTCTGCAATCGAATATCTCTAAGCCATATAGCTTGCTCAGTTTGGTCGCGCGCGGGGCGTTGTTGCAGAACTCGCGCCCGAGGCATGATGGCCCCTTTCCCCGTTGAGTTCAGGCCACGCGAATGATCTCGGCCCTCGGAACGGCCGAGAAGCGGTTCAAGAGGGCGATGCGTATCTGGATTTTCTGCAGTTTGGACGGCCAGTGTCTTCTGACGCCTGCACAGGGTGGTGTAGTCGGGCACCGCCCAGTCCAGGCCCGTCTTCTTGAGAAGGCTTGACACCATCCCGGTCGCTTGCCGAAGCGGTAGCTTGAACAGGACCTTGATGGTCAGACAGAACTGGATTGCCGCATCCGAGAACACCTCAGGGCGACCCGGCTTGCCGTCATGCGACGCGAGCCAGGTCATCTCCTTGTCCAGCCAGATGAGCAGCGACCCGCGGTTGCGTAGCGACGCCGTGTAGCTGGACCAGTTCGTCGTGCGATAGCGGGCGGTGGATGGCTTGCGCATGCGGACCGTCTAACCGCATGGATTCACGATGTGAATCCTCAAAGGTCAGAGTCGTGCAACAACGTCCACGGAATATGTTACATATTTGCATTGACACTCATCAGAAGCCATGTAACATATCCGCTACTGATGGACGCGATCGAATGGAGACGAAGATGCCCGTAGTAAGACTGAGCGACGCAGCATTCGCGGATCTAAGAACCCTTGCGGCATGGCTAGGAACGGACACGCCATCGCAGACAATTGATGCGGTCATTTCCCAGACGATGACCAAACTTGATCTCGAAAGGGATGTAGAAGGACCTGCCGGATTCAACAGCGACAGTGGCCTTTTGGAATTCGAAAACACACCCGGTTTGGCATTCACACGCGTGCTGAACGCTACAGTCGACGGTGAGCCCCTCACCAAGGCAAACTGGTCGTCGCTACTTGTTTCAGTCATCGCGGCTGTAAAAAATCTTGGCCACTCACCAGATGAAATGGTAAAGATTCTAGACATCCCAGCCAAACGCTCACCCCAAAATGACCAAGGCTACACCTATTACCCAGAACTTAGTATCTCCATCCAAGGACAGTCAGCCCAAGATGCCTGGAAAGAGTGCGAGAGATTGGCGAAGAAGTTTCTACTTTCAATAGAAGTGCAATTTCAATGGCGAGATAATGCAAAGGCGCAGCATCCTGGCCGCCAGGGCGTTCTACGGGTTGCCCCTAGCGGTCTTTGATACCTGGTTGGCCTCAGGTGTTCCAAAGTTCCCCGCCCTTCACCACGTGAACCTTGGGGCCACTCAAATAACTAACAAGAAGGGATTGGCGATAACTAAG
>CAYTDU010000658.1:0-3662 GCA_964436395.1 uncultured Gemmatimonadaceae bacterium
TACGTCACGACGGGGACCGAACCGCCCTCTCCACCGTCGACTTCAACTGCGTACGAGTACTCACCCGGGGCAACCTCAGTAGGTATCGGTATGGTCTGCTTGCCGGGAGATAGGTGTCCGAGCTCGACACTAGCGACTTGGCGCCCCGTCCCGTCGAGCACTTGAAGTTGGCCGGTGCCGCCTTGGCCGCCGACATCGATTTGCACATACGTCACGCCATCACCCGTCACTTGGACCTGATTCCCCTCTGCGACGATTTCCTGCCCCAGGAGTGAGGCGCTCAAGCTGGTTTCGCTTAGGAAGGTGGCCATCTGGCTGGCTTCGGCCTGCATTGCCACCGCTTCATTCAGCTGCGTCAGCTGTTCCACACTCGTGAACTGCGCCAGTTGCGCTGCAAACTCATGCGGCTGGAGTGTGCTGTACGGATCCTGGTTGCGTAGCTGGGCCACCAGCAGAGTCAGGAACGAGTCTTTATCCAGTGATGCCCCATTTGATTGACTTGTTGTCTGCGCCGTCAAACCGCTCATCGTTGAGATAGGTGCAGTCATGTCGAGCCTACCTTTCCTGCCGCTCTCTGGAGCGTTGTTGCGAACGTCCGCTGTTTTGGTGTTGGTGATCACGCGTACTCGGCTGCTGACGTTCACGATTCGCCTGATCTTCTAGTGTTCTCCCCGCTGAGGACCCTCCCTGGATTTCCTGTCCCGCTCGAACGCCCGAGGCGATTGCGACGTTGGCAGCCCCCTCGGAGCCCCTCGTCTGTTGGACTGCTATTTGCGGATCCCGGAATCCCTGCTTGTCCAAGGCACGTTGTAATTCCGGAACCCCGGCATTTATTCGCTCCGCCGTGGCGGGGTCGTTGGACACGATCGTCGCTCGCACAGACTGTCCTCTGAGCGCCACCCGGAGCCGTCCTTCAACGCCGGCGTCGTCCGTGAACTTGAGCGTAACTCGGTCTTCGGGTTTGGGTTGGAACGCCAAATCGTCGGCGGGAGTCTTGAATACCGTCTGTTCGACCTGACCACTCTCCTGGCGGTTGAGGGGCGTGCTATCCAATCCTCCATTGGGCCGTACACCAACCACTGGAGCAGCCACATCCGTTTGAGTCTGTGGGCTCGGGACCGCTCTTTGACTCGGAGACCCCTTGGGAGCAGCCGGTGCTTGGGCCGTCTCCCTCTCGACAGTGTGCTCCGGAACTCTGTCTGCCCTTGTGGTTTCAGTAGCATCGGCGCGCCCAGCATCCAGATCTGCGACGCCTGCGACGGAAAGTTCTCGAACGGCGGGCCTCTCACGCACCGTGAGCGTGGGCCTGATCCGTTCGGGACTTTGGGGCTGCGTCGCCGCCTGGCGCTTGAAAGCCCGTGGCTGTTCCTCGCGCTCACTAACCTGCGTCGGTTTTGGCACCAACTCCTCCCTCAACGCTGGTGCTGCAGTGGACGCCGTGTCTTGCGCAGGCAATTGCACTGGCTTGCCCTCTATCGGAGGCAACGTGCTACGTGCGGGAGTTGCAGGTTCCCTGACAGCCTCTTCGGCTGCTTGCGTCGAGAACGAAGCATTCGAAGTAACGGCCGATTCACCTGCGCCCGCATGCCGCGTGACCACAATGGGGCGCTCATTGCTGCGGGTGGGCACCTCGAGCGGGTGGCCCTTCAAAGTTGGCGTCTCGGGTATCGACTTAGGTGCGCCACTCGATATTTCAGCAGATTCGATCGTGATATGAGGCGGTGCCGCCTTGGTCTGCGACGTTTCAATCCTTGCGGGCTCCGTCTTGACAGGCTGCGATGTCTCAGAGACCAACGGCATTTCGCCACGAGACCGCGTCGCAGGTGCCTCCGCTTTGGCAATCGGTATACGCATGTCCCCCATCTCTTCGTCTACAGCCGGCAGCGTGGGCACCGTTGCGCGTGTCTCCGGATGCGTTGGATCGGGCATTGATTGACCCACGTCCTTAGCCTCCGATCCGGAGTCCGCGTTCAGTGTCGGTGTAAGTGTCGGTGTCGGTGTCGGTGTCGGTGGAAGCGTGGACAATTCCGCCGTCGCCCGCGTAATGCTCGCGCGCCTCAGCGCCGCCGGAGTGGCACCAGCTACTTCCTCCTTGGTTACCAACTGCTGCTGCCTGGCGCCCTCGCCCTCGGGATGCTGGTCTGTGTTCAAAACAGCCGTCCCTTCATTCGTTGGCTGCTGCGTAACCGGAGTCGCCTGCGGCGCAATCAAAGCCAGCAGCATCGACAGCCCGAACGCTTCCGCTTGCGCGCGGTCGGGCGTGTTCGACTGCCCCAACTTCGTGTTGGGTGCAGCGGCGGGCATGGGACCTTGGATGACTGTCATCAGTCGCTACTCCCCGAATCGGTTGCCGCAACCAGAAGCCGGCGGCTCAGTGCCGCTGCACGTTCACCCGACATCTGGCTCAGGAGCCGAGCACCTTCACGTGCTGTCACGTTGCGGAGAATCACCTCGATTTCATCGTCTTCTATATGGGCAAGAAGTTGAGCCACTTCAGAATCCCCCATATTCGATAGAATCCGAGCTACTTGCCGGTAGGCCTGTTTCTGTGCCTCCGGGTCCGGCGCTACCGCCTCCGGTGCAGCCGCAGAAGCGGTTGTTTCTACCCCAGCAACCGCGGAGCAATTCTCTTCTGACTGACGGTCTGTCGAGTCCGACACAACCTCCTCCACCGGTGTTTGCACCTCGGTTGCCTCAACGATCGCAGTCACACTGTCAATCGAGTCCGAAGGGTGCTCGGTGGTGTCCGGAGCTTCCGCTGCGGCTTGAGTGGAATCACTCTCCATCGCAGCTTCCTCTCTGGAAGACTGCATTGCCACATAACCCGCGGCCGCCGCGGAACTAGCGCCTAAGGCGAGGACACTCACCACCATCCACTTCATGTGCCCCACCCAGTGGCCGTTCTGATTCGAGATGCCGTCTCGTCCATCTCCTTCTGTTCGGCCCTAGCGGCACCACTGGCCCATGCATTGAGCCGGCGCGTCCTCAGACGTTCGATGATGCGTCGCTCGACTCTAGCCTTGCCCCAGCGTTCCCGTTCCTGCTCGGTCGCACGTTTTCTATCTTCGTGTTCACCCTTAGCCGAGTCGGCTTCGGCAATCGCGGCTCCCAGCACTAGCCCCAGGTTTCGAAGCGCACCAGCTGTCGCAACAGTATTCATCTCAGTGGTGATACAGTCCGCCACAGCGTCCAGGCGCTCAGCCTTCGCCTCAGCGTCGGCCTTGGACTTCTCTTCAGCATGGACCGCGGCACCGAGTGCTTCCGCTCTCTCCTGCTCCGCGTGTTTGCGAAGCTTGAGAAAACGGTCAAGGCGAAAGACAAACGGACTCATTCAGATACTCCTTCCTTGATTGCTGTTGCTTCTGATGCAATGCGAATCAGTGTCTCTCTCGCATCGACCAGGGATGCAGGCTCACCAGCCGGTTGTTGTAGAAAGTCGAGTACTTGCGGACGCACGGCGATCGCGGTGTCAACCGCTGGGTTAGCGCCTGGCTTGTACGCACCTACGGAGATGAGGTCCTCGTTGGCACGATATGCCGCTTCTAGTTGCAGGATCGTGTTGGCCGCATCGCGGTGGGCGATGTCTACCACCTCATCTCGCACGCGGCTGACACTGTCGAGGACGTCAATCGCCGGGAAATGTTTGGCGCTTGCCAGGCTTC
>CAYTDU010000659.1:0-3650 GCA_964436395.1 uncultured Gemmatimonadaceae bacterium
TGAACGACCGTATTTCGCTATCGCGATTTTCCCTTCTACGCTAATGCCGAGGTCTTCCAGTACGGCATAGTCCTCCGGCAGCCAGTAGTTGACGAACACCAGCTCAGCGGTGACGTCTCCGTCCGCGGAATATGCGTTGAACGTTGGGAGCTGATTCGGATCGCTCGTGTCCTCATCACCCGCGTAGGGAGTCTCCTGAAGCACTGCGGTATAACGCTCTGGCGACACCAATTCGAGCGTGCGTGATACGGGCCTCGGCATCAAAGCCTCGAACTGCTCGATTTGAGCGTCGAGTCCGTATGACTTGAAGCGAGCAAGGATCAATTCAGCCACACGACGCGAACGCTCTGTCCCTGCTTCGTGCGGGTCTGCGCTTAGAATACGCAACTGCTCGCTCAGTGTATCCGCGTTGGGCACCGAGCGTAGCTGTTCTTCCCGCCCCATTTGTCCTGAGAGAAGGTCGGCTGGAAAACCGCGAATCGGCTCTTGAGCCGACGCGGGATAAGTCACGGAAAGTGCGGTTGCTGCAGCAACCACCATGAACGGTAAGTGTTTTTTCATCTATCACTCCTATAGGTACCAGCCAAGCAGCAAACCCCAGCACAGCATCCGCTTACACGCCGGTACACTCAGCCGGCAACTGCGGCTGTTCAATAACGCCAACTCCGGATGTCGGCTCCGGGAGGGGCAGTCTCTAAGATGTGTCGCACCATTTGCGGTGCTACGCGCTGATTGATGGTGAGACGCGAAATCTCGTTGGGGTTGTTGTGATCACCACTCCAGCAGTGTTCGAATCGGTCACCATATTCGACAACGCCCTCATAATGAGGATTGGTCGTACTCTCTAGAAAATCTTCCATGAGATACACGGCGTTGTTTAGGTATCCGTTGTCCATATCACCTATATAAATGTGCAGCTTGCCCCTCAGCTTGGGGCCGAGAGTGACCCAGTCGCGTTCGAGAATGTGGCGCAGATCGTAGTTCTCACGCCAATACTCGGCGACTTGGTGATCGATCTCGCCGGTCTTCTTGTCCCAGATAGGCTGCAAGTACCCATCGTCACCCACAGGGCCGTAGACCGCCTGCCAAATGTCGTGCTGTTGCCCGGACCGACCCTTCGTGCCAAGAACAAGCTCGAGGTGGTTCCTCTCCTCAAAAGTGGAATTCAGTTCGCCAAGATAGTTGCGGTAGCCGGGACGCGGTGTTCGTTTCCAATCGCTCTCTATGTAGTAGGCATTCTGGTGATCGTAGATGTTCACGATTCTGTACGAACGAAAGTCGATTGGATCCGGGCAGAATGCCCACGCGCCGTTGTACTCATCGGGATAGAAGATCTGGACCGCCAGCGCCTCCCATCCACCAGTCGACCCTCCGTAAACCGTCCTGGCCCAACCCTCGCCGATCCCTCGGTACTGTTCTTCGATGTATGGGATCAGCTCGTACATTATTGCATCGCCGTATGGACCCAGGTTCTGCGAGTTGACTGCGTAGGAATCGTCGTAGTAGGGGTTCGCATGCTGTATCGTGACGATGATCATCCTCGGAAAGTTCGGACCTGTCCAATCCTCGTAGAACTGGTGACTGTATTCCGCGTATGTTCGTTGATAACCTTGGAGCCCAGGCTCAGGTGGAGTCTCGAGAAAACCCACGGGAGTGTAAAACGTGCGATGGTGGTGCCCCTGATAGACCATCAGCGGGTACCGAGCGTTGGGATGCTCATCGAATCCTTCAGGAAGCAGAATGATCGCTTCCAAAAACATCGGCCGGCCCCAGAACTCCGTCAACAGATCACTCTGAATCCGAACATGCTTGATGTACTTCGTGTCGTGCCGCTCCGGAAACGGAGGTATCTCCCGATCGAGGGAGATATCAATTGTCTCGCCGCTGCCCGGATCTATACGAACCTTACGAGGAACGCTGTAGAAATTACCCGGCGCGCGGTTCCATTTCTGTCCTTCTCCTCTGTCCATCGGCAGCTTCACCGTGTGGCCGTCCGCCCGCTCAAACGTCTCGTAGCGATGCAGTAGCGCCTGTACCCAATACTCGCCCGGCGGAATATCGGCGATGCTCTCCAGAGGGAAACCAAAGACCGTGTGATCAATGATTGCTTCGCGCCCCGGCTCCAGGCCCTGCACGTCGATCCCATAGATCAACTGCGCAGTCGGTCCGTAGGATATCTGAAATCGCGGTTCGCGCGTGCTATCATTGGCTATCATCAGGAGGACTCGCCCATCCAATGCGTCTTCGCTGCGTTCGTTCGGAAACGAAATCGCAAACCGCAATTGGCTCTCCGATCCGTCGCATGCCGTAAACGCAAAAGACGACGTACACAAGATCGCGGCGATCGTATAGAACTGGAGCCTAGTGCGAAATTCAGATCCTCTCATTTTGATTCCCCCGCCGGTGCCGTTTTGAATGCGATGTGATGTGTATGCGGCCCGGTCATATCGTAGCTCGCTTTTCTGGGGTGAACTGAGAGCCGGCAGCGACCGAGTATGCTTCACCCGACCACCGCCAACTCTCGCTCTGGATTCTTCCTATTTCTAACTGCGCTTCTTCTCTTTAGTACCGCCAGCTCCTGGTGTCTGCACCGCGAGGGGCCGTTCGGAGCATGCGACGAACCATCTGAGGAATGACTCGTTGATTGATCGTCAGCCGCGATATCTGATTCGGATTGTCGTGATCTCCGCTCCAGCAATGCTCGAACCGGTCACCGTAATCAACCACGCCGTCGTAGTGAGGGTTGCGCGTGGCTACGAGAAATTCCTCAACGAGATACACTGCGTTGTTGAGGTAGTAGTTGTCCATGTCGCCGACGTAGATGTGGAGTTTCCCCCTCAACTTCGGCCCCAACGTGGCCCAGTCGCGCCTTAGGATATGTCCGAGATCGTAGTTCTCCTTCCAAAACTCTGCGACTTCGTGATCGATCTCGCCTGTTTTCTTGTCCCAGATCGGTTTCGGATACCCGTTGTCACCGACGGGAGAATAGACAGCCTGCCAGATATCCCACTGGCCGCCCGACCTGCCATTCGTTGCGAGAACCAATTCCAAATGATTGTCCTCTTCGAGAGTCGAACTCACGTGTCCGAGCCAATTGCGCCGCCCCGGTCTGGGGGTGCGTTTCCACTCGCTATCGAGGTAGTACGCGTTCTGATCTTCGTAGATGTTGACAACGGTGTAAGCCTGGAAGTCGATGGGATCGGGGCAGAACGTCCATGTTCCATTGTACTCGTCGGGGTAGAAAATCTGGACTGCAATTGACTCCCACCCACCGGTCGACCCGCCATATAGCGTTCGGGCCCACCCTTCACCGATGCCACGAAACTGTTCTTCTATGTAAGGAATCAGTTCATGGGTCAGTGCATCCCCATACGGACCGATGTTCTCAGAGTTGACGGCATACGAATCGTCGTAGTAGGGATTGGCGTGTTGTATCGTGACGAGGATCAACCGGGGGAAATTCGGGCCGGTCCAGTCCTGATAGAACTGGTAACTGTGCTCCGCATACGTTTTGTCATAGCCCTCGAGGCCCGGCTCCGGCGGAGTTTCCCGGAAACCGACGGGAGTGTAAAACTCCCGATGATGATGCCCCTGGTACACCATTAGCGGATACCTAGAATTCGGGTGTTCCTCCCACCCTTCCGGCAACA
>CAYTDU010000660.1:0-3650 GCA_964436395.1 uncultured Gemmatimonadaceae bacterium
ACCTTCGGTCGACTTCCCCAACATGCGGCCAACATCGCACGCTGACAAGCGCGACATTCCCACACCCGTCTTGTTGAGCGAGGGACAATGCCAATCCAGGCAGATCGCGGTGATAGATGCCCCGACACCACGCTGGCGAGTGCACTGAGAGACAAGAACGGCGACATCAGTCAAACAGATGTCGCACCTGCACATAGAGGACCGCTCCACCAAGGCTTGAACCAGGACTCTTCTGATACAGAGTCAGACGTGTTGCCACGTTCACCCCGCGTACTGTGGGTCGGGGATTCCTAATCCCCAGCGCTCCATGCGCGTCAATACAATTGGACGTTCTGCCCTCCTTGCACAAGTTTCGAAAGAGCGCCACTGCACTACATGACTACCCGTAGGTGTGGTTCACGACACATCATTTCACCTGTCGCCTCTTCTCCGCTCTCTACCGTCCTGGATCAATCAGGCAGCCAGGAGGTTCCGGCTGTCGAGTGCATTGACTCATGGAAGAGCGACGTCATTTGTACCACGTAAGACGAGCCCCCTCAGCCCACCACACTCCACAACGCCCCTATCACCCTCACCATCGCCACCGTATCCTGTTCGCAATACTCGAGCAGATCCTCACGTATCTGCGCGCAATCGGATTCCGACCTCTCCCCCCGCGCCATCCTCGCGAACAGGGCCGACGCGTCTTCGCCGCTCCCGATCGCGAGATCCTCATAGCCCATACCCGGGACGAGTACCGGCAGCGTGCGCTTGATAGACGACTTTCCTCGGAACTCCGGATGGTAGTAGTTGCCCTTGATCACCGCTCCCAGATCGAACAGTCGGTCGATAAAACCGGCGAGCTGGTAAGCCAGATCGGGAACAGAGCGCGGAGGTAGTCGATGATCCGCTTCTCGAACGAGCAGTACACCTCGATGCTGCCGGTACCTTTTAGATTGGTCACGAGTCTCTCCGCCAACCGGCGCAGTCCATCCACGCTGTGATCGCCAAGGAACTCCTTGTGAGCTGTCTCCGTCTTGACATCCGCGTAAACGTGAATCTTGGCTCCAACAAGGCTGGAATTGACCGCTGGTTGACTGGTGAAGCGTATCATTTCAACTCACGGCAACGCAACGGATGCACCAACGGTTCGATGGCACAGATCGGGAGTGTTTGGTGTAGATTTTAGACAGAGATACCGATACAGAGGTTGACGAATTCACCACTCGGCTGAACATTGTCGCGTAGGCGCCTAATGACTCCCAGGTACAAAGAGCAGAAAGTGACGCAGGCTGCGGCCCGACTCCTTCGACAGGACGGTGGCCGAATGCCTTACATGAAGCTGATCAAACTGCTCTACCTCGCGGACAGGACGGCGCTACTGCGTTGGGGCCAGCCGATCAGCTATGATCTGTACTACTCACTGCCACACGGCCCCATTCTCAGCCTCACTCTCGACAAGATCAACAGCGAGCCGGAATCAAACGAGAAGTCGTATTGGCACGAACACATTTCAGCACCTGACGGTTACGATGTCGAGTTGCTGGCAGATGTTGAAGGCGACCAGATGTCACCAGCCGAAGAGGCGCTGATCGACGAGATTTTCGGTGCATTCGGCCACATGAATCAGTGGGAACTTAGCGAACTGCTGCATGTTTATCCCGAGTGGCAAGATCCTGAAGGCTCCAGCATTCCTATCAGCATTCGAGACATTTTCCGCGCCGAAGGGATTCCTGAAGAGACGATCGACGAGATCGAAGAAGCCCTCGAGGCAGACGCAACAGCTGAACGCCTCTTGGCTTGAATGGAAATCGTTGGTTCTGGTAGCGCCTTCCTCCTGAGAGATCCCAATCGAACGAAGTTCCACCTCTGGTTTGTGCTCACCGACCCCGAAGGCGTTGACGGGCTGATGGTAGCCGTCATGGTCTGCACCATGAAGGTGTTCGCCGATGAAACCGTTGTCTTGGAACCAGGCGATCATCCGTTCATCAAACACCAGTCGTGTGTCGCCTATTCGAGCGCGAAGTACGTTAAGAAGTCACGGATTGAAGTCGCGCTGAGGGATCGCCATTGTTTTCTCAAAGAGAGCATGCCATCACCTCTGCTCAGACGGGTGAGGGACGGACTTCTTACGTCGCCGTTCACCATCCATGCCATACGCGACTACTGTGCCGAACGGTTCTGACGAGCACTACAGTTGCCCGTTGCTGGCGAGGCCGTTCAGCTGCCCTACATGAATACCCGTGACTCCAACACCGTGCAGGAAAAAATCGCCCAGGCCGAAGCTCGTCTGGCCGAACTCGATAACGAGCGCGAGCGGGTAACGCGGCGCATTTCGGATCTGAAGGTTCAGCTCTCTTCGCTCCAACGAAACGCAAACCGCACGATGGCGGCACAGCGGCAGAGGGTATCGAACACGTCCTACTCATCGACGTCGAATGAGAAGATCGCGCTGTTTTCGGAACTCTTCCGCGGCAGGACCGATGTCTATCCCAAGCGCTGGGTCAACACGAAGAAGGGCACGGCGGGTTACTCGCCCGCCTGCACCAACGAATGGGTCGACGGCGTCTGTGACAAGCGAAGCGTCAAGTGTAGCGAGTGCCCGAACCAGGCGTTCTTGCCGGTGACCGAACAGACCATCCGCGACCATCTTAAAGGCCGCCAGGTTATCGGTGTCTACCCGATGCTTCAGGACGAAACGTGCTGGTTCCTCGCTGTCGATTTCGACAAAGGACTGTGGCAGAAAGACGTCACCGCATTCATCGACACCTGCAAGACCAAGGGAGTGCCCCATGCGATAGAACGATCCCGCTCCGGGAACGGTGCACATGTCTGGTTCTTCTTTACCGCGCCAGTGAGCGCGGGCACCGCGCGCAAGATGGGCTGCTTCCTCGTTACGGAGACCATGGCCGGGCGGCACGAGCTACCCATGACATCCTACGATCGGCTGTTTCCCAACCAGGACACCTTGCCTCGAGGCGGCTTCGGCAATCTCATTGCCTTGCCGTTCCAGGACGGTCCCCGCCAGCAGGGGAATTCGGTGTTCGTCGATGAGACCTGGACTCCCTTTCCCGACCAGTGGGCATTTCTGGCCTCGGTGCAACGCATGCGGACCGCAGAAGTCGAAGCCCTTGCCCGGGACGCGGCCAAGCAGGGACAGGTAATCGGTGTCCGCATGGGCGAGCCATCTGACGAAAACGACTCTACAGTGCCCTGGACGCGCCGGCCGTCACGAAAGCGGCCCAGGGCAATCGTTACCGGACCTCTGCCACGTCGAGTCCAAGCCGTCCTTTCCCCGCTCCTGTTCGTTGAGACCGCCGGTATGCCGTCGCCCCTCATCAACCAGATCAAACGCCTCGCAGCCTTTCAGAATCCGGAGTTCTACAAGAAGCAAGCGATGCGCCTGTCAACGGCGCTCACGCCGCGAGTCATCAGCTGCGCTGAGGATCATCGACAGCACATCGGGCTTCCACGCGGGTGTGTTCAAGACCTCGTGGAGCTACTCTCCGAACTCGGAGTCGACCTATCGATCGAGGACAAACGCACGCACGGGCGCCAACTCGATGTCGACTTTCACGGTGAGCTAAGCGTATCGCAGGTAGAAGCCGTCCAGACAATGATCGAGCACGACATCGGCGGCCTTGACCTGCTCGAGGCACTCTTCGTGGCGG
>CAYTDU010000661.1:0-3645 GCA_964436395.1 uncultured Gemmatimonadaceae bacterium
CTGTTTGAAAAAACGCTGCTGATTTGGAGCTGGGAACAGCTGGAATTGCTGTTCCTCATCCACGTTGCCATTCTCGTCGAAGCGTACGAAGCCGCCCTTGCGGAAATCGAATATCGCCACGGCCCCGTCCGGCGAAACAGATATAGACGCGGGTCCCAAGAACTCACCCGGTCCTCCTCCCTCACCTCCTAGCTCGCGCACGAACGATCCCTCGGAGTCGAACACGACAACCCGCGAGCTCTGGGGGTCGAGGATGTAGAGATTCCCGGCTGCGTCGGCTTCAACCAGCGCCGACGAGACCCTGAAAAACGAAGCCGGTCCCTCTGCTTCGCCGCCGAGTTCGAATAGACGTCGGAAACGCCACTCGACCGGCCTGTCCGTTCCACTTGAAAGTACTATCTCAACTCCCGCTGAGTCGGAGCGATTCGTTGCCGACTCATTGCTCTGAGAGCTACAAGCTGCAAGAGCACACAACGCGAATAGGGCGGAGCACAGGTGACGTGAAGAGCTCATAGTTGGACGATCCATCTGTCATCCTTCCCGATACTCAGGCATTGAGAGGATTGGATCTTCGCACCGGTTTACAACAAGGTGCATTCGTAGCATCATAGCGTCTAGCCCTGGAGGGACCTTACGTCGTGCTCAACCCGCTGTAGCCGGCGGAAAGGCGCCATGACTTCGCCACCCTCCGAAATCCACGCCAGGGCTTCCAAGCTGCGTCCAACACCTGTGTACACCGTTCGTGGCTTGACAGGTCGGGTCTCGAGCTTTATTCTCATTTTGCGACTAGTCACAAAATAAGAATAATTGAGAAATCATGAGACCGGCAGCCAAACAGAACCCCACAGATCACCTACCCCTCAAGGACCTAGAATTCCAAATCCTCCTAGCGCTAATGGAGGGTGAGCGCCACGGGTGGAGCATCGTCAAGGAACTTCAGGAACAGCGGCGTGGCCGAAAGCGGATTCTACCGGGGAGTTTCTATCGAACCCTAAACGGAATGTTGCACAATGGCTTGATCGAGGAATCGGCACGGCGACCCAACACAGAGGGGGGCGACGAACGGCGAAAGTACTTCAGGCTCGCCGATTTCGGTGTCGCAGTCTGCCTGGCCGAGGTAGACCGACTCGAGGCTCTGGTTGCGAGAGTTCGGTCGATGGAAGTTCAACCCCTCACGCGTCCCGGACGCTAGGGGGGTAGGATGAAGAATCGAATCTCGATGCTGGCCTATCGTATCCTTTTGCGTGCGTTCCCATCCTCGACGCGGGAGAGATTCGAGGCGGACATGGTCCAGCTCCTCCGCGATCAACTGAACGATGCCCGCAGTACGGGCAGGAACGTCGCGCTGGTTTGTCTGTCTGCGGTTTGCGATACGCTCGCTCAGGGAATTGCTGCTCGTTGGGAAACAAGACGACCGGCGCGCCGCGAACGGCGCAAAACCGATGCTCCACGATCCGCCGGTTGGCGAGGCTCGCAACGCGGTCGAGTGCTTGGGTTCTCATCGATATTTCAAGACATTCGGCAATCGACTCGACATCTCTTGCGTTCTCCAGCCTTCGCGATTCCGGGCATCCTCACTCTGGCGCTTGGCATTGGAGCCAACACGGCCGTGTTCTCCGTTCTCGACCACGTGGTAATCCGGCCCCTGCCGTACGAGTCGCCGGATCGCCTGGTGCGAGTAATGAGTGTGCGTAACGACAACGTACCATCTCATGGGTCGCTCACGGGTCCCGAGTACGTCGAACACCGGGAACTCATCGATGCATTCGAGGCGACCACTGCCGCATACATCAGCCGGCCAGTCAGTTTCACCCTCACCGGACGAGGTGTTCCTCAAAGGGTGACCGCTCTACGCGTTGCGGCCGACTACTTCGATGTGTACCGGGTGAATCCCATACTGGGCCGAGGGTTCCTGCGCGAGGAGGAAACGCCCCCACTCTCCGCCACCGTCATCAGCCACCGCCTCTATTCCGCGCTCGCGGCTGAAGGGGACGAGGTTTTGGGCAGTCGTATCCTGCTGGACGATCAATCCGTGGAAATCGTCGGCGTAATGCCCCCCGACTTCAGAGACGTCGTAGGCGGAGAGGTCGACCTTTGGACGCCGCTCAACATGGTGTCCGCCGCGTCCGGAGAAAATGGCCATTACTTGTGTGAGGTGGCTCGTTTGCGACCTGGGGTTTCGATCGCTGAAGCCCAAGCTCAGATCGACGCCTACCAGGCAAACCTCGACCCGGAAAGGCCTGAGTGGCGCACCGACATGCGGAGATACTCGACGCGGGTGGTCCCGCTTCGGACCACCATAGTAGGTGACGTAGACCGCATTCTCCTCCTTCTGCTATGTGCCGCCGGGCTGGTGCTTCTCATTGCCTGCATGAATGTGGCGAACCTCTTCCTGGCCCGGAACGTCGTGCGTGCCAGGGAATTGGCCGTCCGATCCGCTCTTGGGTCCAGCCGGTATCGCCTGGTTCGGCACCTTCTGGTTGAATCCGGAATTGTCGCCCTGCTCGGTGGGGTGGGGGGAGTACTAGTTGCTTTCCTCGGTGTCGAGATACTCCTTGCCCTGGCACCTCCCGACCTGCTTCCCCGGATACACGAAGTCTCGCCGGACGCAAGACTACTCGTTTTCGCGCTGGGTGTATCCGCTGTTACAGCCCTTCTATTCGGCCTGGTCCCGGCACTTCGCCAATCCAGCCAGAACCCCAGCTGCTCGCTTTGGGATTCGTCTCGCTCTGCTTCCCCAGGAGGGAAGAGTGGACTAATGCAGGATCTCCTGGTCGTATGCCAGGTGACACTGGCTCTGGTCCTTATGGTGGGCACGGGCCTCTTTCTGCGCAGCATGGTGCAGCTGATCAGGTTCGACCTCGGCATTGTCCCAACCAATGTCGCAACGGTTCAATTTCACCTGCCTCGGCCGCGGTACCGAGATTGGTCGACCCGCGTCCAATTCCATCAGAGTCTTCAGGAACAATTGGAGTCCATTTCGGGGGTGGCAGCCGTGGGCGCGGTTTCTTGGCTTCCGGTATCCGGGGGATCCATGAATTGGGGGCGCGGATACATCAATGCTGAGGGTGAACGGGCGTCTGGACCGGCGGAATACCGAGCCGTCGAAGGACGATACTTCGAAGCAATGGGCATTCCGCTCATCAAAGGGAGGCTGTTCGAGGGAACAGACGACAGCCAAGGGCAACCCGTGGTGATCGTCAATCAGGAGATGGAGCGCCGCTACTTCAGGGATGCCGACGCCCTAGGGCAGGGAGTTTTCGTGGGACGCCGCACTGCTGGGCGGATCGTGGGGGTGGTCGGTGACGTGGCCCAGGACCGTCGCGGAACGGTGGCCCCCCAGGTATACATGCCCCATTCCCAAGCGGCGCAGGTCAGGGGTTGGGACATGGCCCACGTGATTGCCACTCACTCACCGAGAGACGACATCTTCGACGCGGCACGTCGCGAGCTCGCCGCGTTGGATCCTAACCTTGTCGTTCACAACGCCCGGCGCATGGACGACATAATCGCCGGCGCGCTGACTCGAGACGCTTTCGCTTTCTTCCTGATTGGTATCTTCGCTACGATCGCCGCCCTAGTAGCTGCCACGGGCATCTACGGCACGCTCTCGTACAGGGTGAACCGGCGCAGGCAGGAGTTGGG
>CAYTDU010000662.1:0-3645 GCA_964436395.1 uncultured Gemmatimonadaceae bacterium
GGTGTTGTCTGCTGTTGCGCCTTCCACGTTGGCTAGATATGAGAGCAGGTCGCAATGGAAGTCGAAAATGGGGTATTGGCGTTTTACAGTCTCTTCGAGTTCGGTTGGCGTCGTCATTCAGATCTCCTATGGTGAAGCGACCTGGCCTGGTGTTTTCTTCACTCATCTTATAATTGTAGCTCCGTCGTCCTGTGAATTCTCGAACATGAGCCGTATTCAGTACCGAAAGCACACACTATGGCATCAGAGACTCTTGTGACACGCCGGGCTGTTTTGCCCGATCCCAGTCGGCTAGCCAGGTATTCACGTATGCCTGAAGACGGACCTCGCATCCTCTTCTTTGGAGGTGGTACCGCGTTGAGAGAAGTGTGCCACAGACTGATTCGGTATACACACAACTCGATTCACCTGCTCACCCCCTTCGACTCTGGCGGCAGCTCTGCACACCTGCGGAAGGCTTTTCGAATGCTTGCCGTGGGCGACCTTCGAAATCGACTGTTGGCACTGGCCGATCACACAGTTCACGGACAACCTCAGATCTTTGATCTCTTCGCGTATAGACTTCCGCTTGATGCTGAACGAGACGATCTCCATCGCACACTCGAAGGGATGGCTCGCGGTAACGACCCTCTCGTGGCGGCCATACACGAGCCTATGAGGCAGATCATCAGGAACCACCTTCGCTTCTTCATTCAGGAGATGCCGGACGCCTTCGACCTGAGAGGCGCGAACATCGGCAACCTGATTCTCACCGGAGGATATCTCAACCAGAATCGACGCATCGATCCGGTGGTGTTCCTGTTCTCGAAGCTGGTGGAGGTGCGGGGTGTGGTGAGGCCGGTCGCTACCAGTGACCTTCATCTGTGTGCACAGTTGAAAGATGGCCAAGTGCTCGTTGGGCAGCATCTGCTGACTCGACGTGGCGAAGGTGCGATATCATCTCCGGTTCAGCGCGTGTTCCTCACGAGGAAAATCCGCGAGCCGGAGCCTGTGACGTTGAAAATCCGTGGGAAGACGCACGAGTTGATTCAAAGCGCCGAGGCAATCTGCTATCCGATGGGATCATTTTACTCGAGCCTGATCGCGAGCCTTTTGCCTATAGGCATTGGGGACGCGATTGCGGATATGTGCGTACCCAAAGTCTACATCCCCAACGGAGGTGTGGACGTAGAGCAGTACGGGATGACGTTGTCCAATTCGGTAAAGACTCTGATCAGGTACCTGAGGTCTGGATGTTCACGCCGGGTGGCAACCGGGGATCTCCTCCAATTCGTGTTGCTCGATGCTCGCAACGGTAGCTATGAGGCTCGCGAGCTCGACATGATTCAAGAACTCGGCGTGGAGGTGGTCGACGTTCCGATGATGACAGACGATAGCGCACCGTATTGGGATGCGCATCGATTGATTGAAGTCTTGGTATCACTCGTCTGATGGTGTCATCTCGAGACTTCAGAGTGCTCGGAACGTGTCAATGATTTGAGTCAGTATCCGTTTGCATTCAGTGTGCAAACCACCCACTCCTTTCTTGCTAGCGAGCGTCCGCTACCGCAGCGCTACCAGCCCCACCTCCGCCGCATTCTCCAGGTACTGCAGCACTGCTTCTGCCGTAACAACACCGTAGTAATGCGCTCCTGCTTCGCGAGCCTCGGCATCCACAAACCGAAAGATGTCGAATCCGCTACGTTCTCCGTCGATTGTATTCAGAATCTCATGTGCCATGAGACCGTGCAGTCCGGGAACACCGGATATTTGACTGCGACCGGTCAAGAATTCGGTCGCATTGGCAACTATGGACGGCCGGAGATCAGCTAGACGACTCTCCGTTTCCGACTCTTGCCCTCTCGGAAGGCGCCGCTGCCCCGTCACCTGACGATAGGCAAGCTGAACGTCGCGCATTCCTTGCTCTTGGCGCCGTTCGAGTTCCTCCAGAAGGTCATCTATCGACAGCGCTGCCGAAGCATCGATCTCCGCCAGCGAATTTATGGCAAGGCGCTCGCGTTCAGCAGCATACCAAACCTGGTCTGCGGCATGATGGTACGCTGTCTCTTTGTCTTCAGCATTGGCAATCCAAGTCTGAGCTAGCCGTAGGTTTCTTCCCAACCGTTCCATGCCTCGGCCCACCGTCTGTGCGGTCAACGAGGGAGCCGTGGCGGCGTCGGCGCATGCCATCGTGTATGCCATGAGCGCAACTGCGGCAGCGTTTCTACCCAACTGCGTACGGTCCACATTCCAGAGGTCATCGTCGCTCGAGTGGATGTAACGGTCGGGCATATTGGTGAAGCTGCTTCCCGGGACTCCGATCGGAGCCTCGTTGAACGTCATATGATCGCTGTTGCTGTGGAAGAAGATCACCTCTGCGTTGTACCGATGACGGCTGCCAAGGTGAGCCATGTGGGGCTCCGGATAGAATGGAGTACCCGCCTGCGCCTGAGCCAACTCGTACTTGTTCACCGTCACCATGTACTCGATCACCGACTCGACAACGTCATTGAAGAAGTGGAACCTAGCCGCCGGTACCCGCGTGATATTCTGCTTGCGCATCACATCCTGTGCTTGGTTGGCACCTACCATGTCCTGGTTGATGTTCACCCACATCTGATGATGTGCTTCAGGGTTGTCGGCGAAATACTGCCGCTGGCTAGAGATCTCGGTAACCCACCAGAAGCGAATGTTGCGTTTTGGTCGCGGGACGCGTCCTTCTTCGATCAGCCGATTCAGCGCTCGGCCAATCTCGAGCATACTCGCCGCGCCGCTCGCGTCATCGTTTGCCGACTGCGCCTCTTCTTGCAGGTGCGAGGTCAGAACAATGTCTTGCCCCAGGCCGGGCTCCGTGCCGCGAATGTAACCCTCGACCATGACCTGCCACGGTTCGGTGCCCTGCTGCGATTCGAATGACGACTCGACCACCGCGTGGACCGTCACCGGCTCGTCCGCATTGGCAAGCATGTTGCTCAACCGCACTCCTTGGCGCGCCGAAATGCCGAATGCAAACGTTGGCTCATACCCGTCCGCACCCTGGCTCGGCAAGACTCTAATCCAACGTAGTTGGTCCGGTCGTGACAGCCCTGCTCCTGACGTGCCGCTCATTGGAGAGAACGGGCTGGGATACCAGAGCACTCCCAGCGCACCGCGGTTGCCAACCGCTTCGCGCATTACAGTGCCGAGGGCTCCATATGTCATTACGACCTTGCCGGACACATCCAAACCTTCGAAATCGTCCGGCATACCGGCACCGATGTCGATCAACTCACCGGTCACGTCGGTTGGACGGCTGTAGTCCGCCAGATGAAGCACGGATTGTATGGTGCTTGCGATCCGCTCTGGCTCGGGCTCCGTGATCCAGAGATCGGCAAAGCGTGCGTTCCACGGCGGTGTCCCGTAGGCCTGCTTGATTAGTTGAACATCGGTGAGTCCGATCGAGCGTGCGGACTGCTCCATGTACTCGGCGACCCTCCATAGGCCGTCCGAACCACCACGTGGCCTGTGGAACTGCGTTTGGAATCGAATGTGTTCATAGGCTGCATCACCGGAGATTTCCTGCGTGATTTGGCGAGTATATTCCCGCTTCAGCACAGGTAGATCCTGCGCACACAGACCACTCGCAACAGCCAGAATGCACAACCCAATAGCCACACCAACCAGCGA
>CAYTDU010000663.1:0-3639 GCA_964436395.1 uncultured Gemmatimonadaceae bacterium
CCTGGTCGATCAGGAACCGTGTGCTGGTCTTGCTTTCGACGGCCGCAGTGTTCCTTGCGGGGATAATCGCGATGCGGGACACACCGCTGGATGCGATTCCCGACCTGTCGGACGTGCAGGTCATCGTACAGACTGATTTCAGCCAGCAGGCACCTCAGATCGTTGAAGATCAGATCACATTCCCGATCGCTTCGGAAATGCTCAAGGTACCCGGCGCCAGGGTGGTGCGGGGTTACTCCTTCTTCGGCCTCAGCCTCGTGCACGTGATCTTCGAGGATGGCACCGATATCTACTGGGCTCGCGCGCGGGTGTTGGAATACCTAAACAGCATCCGACAGAAACTACCCAGTGGCATCGAGCCCGCACTCGGTCCCGATGCGACTGGCGTCGGCTGGGTATTCGAGTACGTACTCGAGTCGGACAGTCTCGATCTATCTGAGCTGCGGGCATTGCAAGATTGGCACGTCCGGTACCAGTTGACCGCAGTGCCCGGCGTATCAGAAGTCGCATCCGTGGGCGGGTTTGAAAAGCAGTATCAGATCGAAGTCGACCCCGATCGCCTCAGAGGGTTCAACATACCTGCCACTCGAGTCGCCCAGGCGGTTGGAGCGCATAATGCGGACGTCGGCGCTCGTGTCCTCGAACTCGCCGGACGCGAATACATGATACGCGGCCTAGGATATCTGGACGGCATCGATGACGTCCAAAACGTAACGGTGGCCGTGACTGCTACAGGGACTCCGATCCGGGTTGCGGACGTCGCGAGCGTCCGATTAGGACCGGCGCCACGTCGTGGGTCGGCGGATTTGGACGGCAGAGGCGAGATAGTCGCCGGTATCGTTGTCATGCGCTTTGGCTCCGACGCACTAGAGACGATCAAGGCCGTCAAAGAACAAATAAGCATCCTGCAAGAAGGTCTACCTGCCGACGTTCGCATCCGTACGGCCTACGACCGCAGCGACTTGATCCACCGTGCGATCCACACTCTGCGGGAGAAGCTAATAGAGGAATCGATAATCGTAGCGGCTGTCGCGGTACTGTTTCTGCTCCACGCTCGTTCTGCTCTCGTGGCGATCATCACCCTCCCGCTCGGTATCCTCATGTCATTCATCGTAATGAGATTGATTGGCATCAACGCCAACATCATGAGCCTGGGTGGAATAGCGATTGCGATTGGTGCAATGGTCGATGCCGCGATCGTGATGATCGAGAACATGCACAAACACCTGGAGCGAGCCGACGCCGGAACATCACGGTGGAATGTTGTTCTCGACAGCACAAAGCAGGTAGGGCCACCGCTCTTCTTTTCACTCCTAATAATCACGTGCAGCTTCTTGCCGGTTTTCGCTCTCGAGCAGCAGGAAGGCAGACTCTTCAAACCGTTGGCATTCACGAAGACCTTCGCAATGGCGAGTTCGGCTCTGCTCTCGATCACCCTGGTTCCAGTGCTCATGGGGTTCCTGATCAAGGGCCGCATACCGTCTGAATCAAAGAACCCGCTGAATCGAGCACTACAGTGGGTTTACGCGCCAATCATTGGTTTCGTAACCAAACACCCGTGGCCCGTCGTCGTCGGTGCAATCGTGGTGCTGGGAGCGACAGTTTTCCCTTGGCAGCGCCTAGGCAAGGAGTTCATGCCCCCGCTGCAAGAGGGTTCGATTCTCTTCATGCCCACAACAGTTCCCGGTATCTCCATAGGGCAGGCGCGTGCCATCATGCAGTATCAGGACAGCGTGCTCAAATCGTTCCCGGAAGTAGAGCTAGTACTCGGCAAGGTGGGACGAGCCAACACCGCCACAGACCCGGCCCCCCTCGCTATGTGGGAAACGACCGTAACGCTCAAACCCGAAGACGAGTGGCGGGCAGGCCTGACCTACGATGAGTTGATCGACGAGATGGATCGGTCGCTTACTCTTCCCGGTATCACAAACGCATGGACCATGCCGATAAAAGGACGTATCGACATGCTAGCGACCGGGATCAGGACGCCGGTTGGCGTGAAGATCTTCGGTCCAGACCTGGATACGCTCCAGATGCTAGGGCAGCGGGTGGAGCAGGCGTTGCAGCAGGTATCAGGAACTCGCAGCGCGTTTGCGGAACGTGGAGTGTCGGGGTACTACGTCGACATCGATCCCGATCGTGTCGAGGCAGCCCGATACGGACTCAACGTCGCCGATATTCACGGCGGAATCGCTGCCACAGTAGGCGGAAGGAATGTCGCTACCGCCGTGGAAGGCCGCGAACGGTATGCGGTAAACGTCCGCTACCCGCGTGAATTGCGGGACGATGTGGATGAACTGAGAGATGTGTTGATTCCGGCTGCAAATGGAAGGCAGATACCACTGGGCCAAGTTGCCACTGTAGAGATCAGGCAAGGGCCGATGGCAGTTAAGACCGAGAACGCATTCCCGGTAACTACCGTCTTCGTTGATATCGAAAACCGCGACATTGGCAGTTACGTGGACGATGCCCGATCGATTGTCGCAGATGCTGTCGCGCTTCCTGCCGGATACACACTTGTGTGGAGCGGGCAGTACGAGTTCATGCAGCGAGTAAGAGAGAAGCTGATGCTGGTCATTCCCGTAACGCTCGCGATCGTCTTCCTACTCCTGTATGTCAATTTCCGCGCAGTTGGTGAGTCGCTGATCGTGATGTTAACCTTGCCGTTCTCACTCGTTGGAGGTGTTTGGTTCCTCTGGATTCTGGGCTACAACACCAGTGTCGCGGTTTGGGTTGGCTTCATAGCACTGGCTGGAGTAGCCGCCGAGACAGGAGTGGTCATGCTGATCTACCTCGACGAGGCGTTTGACAGGCGAAAGGCAGAAGGTCGTATGGAATCCGCCGTTGACGTAATTGACGCCGTGCGAGAGGGCGCCATTGAACGCCTGCGGCCGAAGGTAATGACCGTATTGGCAATCACTGCTGGATTGGCACCAATACTCTGGAGCACAGGGACCGGTGCAGATGTGATGAAGAGAATAGCCTCCCCGATGGTTGGGGGCATGGTGAGTTCGACGATCTTGACCTTGGTGGTGCTGCCGGCGGTGTACGTGTTGTGGAGGCGGTGGCAGGTTGACAAGAGCAGGATTATCAAACACGGCTGAAGGTGGTTGGCGGCCCCGCCCCGGGGCCGCCAACCATAGGTATTATCCGAACCGTGTACCGGGCGGTCGCATTGATTAAATTTGCATCGACATACTTGGGCGAAACGCCTGCTGAAATCTGGGGCCATTGCGAGGCAGGAGCCTCGTTTTTTTTCACTTGGAGGTCGCTCCGCATGAACGGGAAGCATGCAAGATGAGCTCGACCGATAACCGAGAAGCGGCGTTTCTTTGCAAGATCACAGCCGCGACCACTCACGAAATCCGAAACGTGCTCGCTATAGTCCAGGAGTCTGGCGGTCTGATCGAAGACATGGTCCGCGTGTTTGAGGACAGCGGCAGACTAAAACCGGAGCGGATATTGAGATCGGTTGAACGTATAGGTGCGCAAGTGACCCGCGGCTCAGAACTGATGACTGCTTTGAACCGCGTCGCACACGGCCTCGATCATGAAAGAGAGCGCGTCGACCTCTACCAGGAGGCGAGCCAAGTCGCGGTTTTGTGCGCCCGCATCGCGAAGCAAAAAGGTCATAAAATA
>CAYTDU010000664.1:0-3634 GCA_964436395.1 uncultured Gemmatimonadaceae bacterium
TGGGCTATCTGAAGGTGCTTTTCAAGTACGAGTGGGAGCTGGTCAAGAGCCCGGCAGGCGCGAATCAGTGGCTGGCCAAGGACGTGGATGAAGAAGACATGGTGGTCGATGCTCATGATCCATCGAAGAAACACCGTCCGATGATGACCACCGCCGACCTGTCGCTGCGCTTCGACCCGATCTACAAGCGAATCGCACGGCGTTACTTGGAGAAACCCAAAGAGTTCGAGAAGGCGTTCGCTAAGGCGTGGTTCAAGTTGACCCACCGAGATATGGGGCCTCGCTCGCGCTATCTGGGGCCTGAGGTCCCGAAGCAAGATCTCATCTGGCAAGACCCGGTACCCGCAGTCGACCACAGACTGATCAGCGCAAAGGACATCGCAAGGCTCAAGAGCACTATTCTCGACTCGCGGCTTTCGATTTCCGATTTGGTCTCGACTGCATGGGCGTCGGCCTCCACGTTCCGCGGCTCAGACAAACGCGGCGGCGCCAATGGTGCGCGCATACGTCTCGCGCCGCAGAAGGATTGGAAAGTCAACCAGCCGGATCGACTGAAGAAAGTGCTCAGCACTCTCAAGAGAATCCAGAAGGCCTTCAACGACGAGCAATCCGGGAACAAGAAAGTCTCGCTTGCCGATCTGATCGTCCTCGGCGGGTGCGCCGCTATCGAGCAAGCGGCGAAAGATGCCGGGCACAAAGTTAAGGTTCCCTTCAAGCCGGGCCGCACAGATGCATCGCAGAGGCAGACCGACGCGGAAGCTTTTGCGGTACTCGAGCCTGTGGCAGACGGGTTCCGAAACTACCTCAAGAAGAAGTACGCTGTGGCGGCGGAGGAGATGCTTGTTGACAAGGCACAACTGCTCACGCTGACCGCACCTGAAATGACGGCTCTCGTCGGTGGCTTGCGCGTTTTGAACGCCAACTTCGAACAGTCGCAGCACGGCGTCTTCACGGAGCAACCCGAGACGCTCACCAACGACTTCTTCGTGAACCTGCTCGACATGAACACCGAGTGGAAACCGACCTCGAAGAACGAGGACGTGTTCAAGGGCCGCGATGGCGCAACTGGCAAACTGAAGTGGACCGGCACCCGTGTCGACCTAATTTTCGGTGCGAACTCCCAGCTCCGGGCGATCGCAGAGGTCTATGCGCAAGACGACTCGCAGAAGAAATTCGTGAATGACTTCGTGGCGGCCTGGAACAAGGTGATGAACGCAGATCGGTTCGACCTGGCCTGATCTCGAGGCCAGGCTTCGTATGGATTAGGGAAAATGGGCCGCGGATGAACGCGGAAGAAACGTGGAGAACAGAGGGGTTTGGGTACCCCACCCGACCCAACCAAGAAACTCCGCGTGAATCCGCGTCCTTCCGCGGCAGACTGATCTGCGGGTAGCTTGAGACCACCTGGACAGGGGACGTAGCAAAGGGAATCCGCCGAAGTAGATACGCGGAGTGGCGACGTCAGGCGCCTCTACATACGTTTTCCGAGTGACTTAGAAATGCAGGATGCGATAAGGAGACTAGGCTATGCACGAAAAGAGTGTTGAACTGCTCAACAGGGCCGTTGCTGACGAGTTGTCGGCCGTACACCAGTACATGTACTTCCACTTCCACTGTGACGATCAGGGTTACGACTTGCTGGCGGGCCTTTTCAAGAGGACGGCGATCGAGGAAATGCTTCACATCGAACGCATTTCGGAGCGTATCTTGTTTCTGAAGGGTGAGGTAGAGATGAAAGCGTCAGCGGATGTCGAAAAGATCCACGACGTTCGCAAGATGCTTGAACGGGCTTTGGAGATGGAACGAAGTAGCCAAATGGACTACAACAACTGGGCCAACGAATGCGGGACGAATGCCGATTCGGCTTCGAAACGTCTCTTTGAAGACCTCGTCGTTGATGAAGAACGCCACGGCGATCAGTACGAGACCGAGATGGAGAACATGGACAAGTTTGGTGATGGCTACCTGGCTCTCCAGTCGATCGAGCGGAGCAAGAACATCTCAGCGAGTGCGCCGCCTGCGTGAATTCTTTGATCGGAATGTTCGTGTCTCGGAGGGTGGCCGGGTTGATTTGCCTCTCCGTGCTGCTCTCCGTGGCCGGGTGTGGTCAGAACTTGGATGTCATTCTCGCGACCACCACCAGCACCCAGGATTCAGGCCTTCTGGATGAGCTACTTCCCATGTTCGAGGAGCAGACCGGCTACCGTGTAAAAACTATCGCAGTCGGCACTGGAGAAGCTCTTGCCATGGGGAGCCGAGGGAACGCCGACGTGCTACTGGCTCACGCTCCGCCGAGGGAGAAAGAGATGGTTGAGGCGGGTTACGTCGTCAACCGGCAGATCGTAATGCACAACGACTTCTTGATCGTCGGACCTGAGGGAGACCCAGCCGGAATCCATGGCAGTACGGACGGCGCAGAAAGCGTCTCGAAAATCGCCGAGGCCGAAGCACGGTTTGCGAGCCGCGGTGACAACTCCGGCACTCATTTCCGCGAGCAGAGTCTCTGGGAAGCCGCTGGATTGGTCCCTGATGGAGAATGGTACATCTCGACGGGGCAGGGTATGGGAGCTACGCTCATGGTCTCCGCAGAATTGGGCGCTTACACGTTGACAGACCGTGGTACGTATTTGGCGACGCTGAACCGGACAAACTTGGTTCCTCACGTTGAGGGAGATCCACTCTTCCTCAACATCTATTCCGTAATGGAGGTCAACCCAGACAGCTTCCCGAATGTGAATAGCTCCGGTGCCAAGGCGTTCGGCCAATTCCTGCTCGGAAGCGAGGCCCAAGAGGTAATCCGCGTTTTCGGGGTCGAACAATACGGGCAACCGCTCTTCATCCCGGATGCCGGAAAAAGCGAGGATTCGCTTACGCACTGACACCATGGAACTCATCTGGGATGGTGTAACAGAGGCCTTGTCCCTGCTGTTCAAGAGCGATCCAGCAGTACTGCGGATCGCTCTGCTTACACTCGAGCTTTCTGGGCTGGCCACGCTCATAGCCCTCGTATTTGGAATCCCACTGGGCGCCCTGTTGGCATTCAAAGTGTTCCGCGGTCGGGGATTTGCCGTCAGCCTCATCAACACCGGCATGGGGTTGCCGCCGGTTGTGGTTGGGCTGTTCGTCTCCATCGTGCTATGGCGAAGTGGCCCGCTCGGTTTCCTGCACTTGCTGTACACGCCCGGCGCAATAGTATTGGCCCAGTTCTTCATCGCCTTACCCGTAGTAACTGGCCTGACGATGGCTGCTCTTCAACAGATCGACCCGAAACTCTTGCTCCAACTGAAGAGTCTAGGTGCGTCGCGGCTTCAGCTCATAGGTGTCTTACTGTGGGAAACTCGGTTACCAATGCTCGCGGCGGTAATCGCGGGGTTCGGGGCCGTGATATCGGAAGTCGGCGCGGTCATGATGGTAGGTGGCAACATTTTGGGTCGCACGCGCGTGCTGACAACCGCTACAGTTCTCGAGACTCGCAAGGGCAACTTCGAGGTTGCGATTGCGCTCAGTCTGATTCTGTTGACGCTCACTTTCCTAATCACCTGGTGCCTCACCCACTTTCAGCAGCGGAGCGCAGCGCGTTGAGCGACAACGTACTTGAGTTGCAAAACATCATCGTTGAGTACGATGGTCGCAC
>CAYTDU010000665.1:0-3634 GCA_964436395.1 uncultured Gemmatimonadaceae bacterium
TCTGTTGGATCGCTGCAACACCCATTACGTGGGTGGGACAGTTGAGGGCATAGAGCTGCCGCACCACTACGATTTTCGGCGGCTAAGACGCACGCCCGCCGAGTTGCGCACGGAGTTCAAGCGGCTGGGTTGGCGGAAGGTCGTGGCCTACCACACGCGCGAGCCGATGCACCGGGCTCACCAGGAGCAGACGCTGCGCGCCGCCCGGGAGATCGAGGCCAACCTGCTCATCCACCCTGTTGTCGGGATGACCAACCCCGGTGACGTCGACCACTACACGAGGGTGCGTTGCTACGAAGCGCTCTTGCCCAGTTATCCGATGAACACCGCCATGATGTCGCTGCTACCGATGGCGATCCGGTTGGCGGGGCCGAGGGGCGCGCTCTGGCATGCGATCATCGAAAAGAACTACGGGTGCTCGCACATGATCGTGGGGCGCGATCATGCCGGACCGGGCACCGACTCTTCCGGCAAACCGTTCTACGGGCCCGAAAACGCACAAGAATTGTTCAGGAAGCACGAAGAGGAGTTGGGTATAGGTCTGGTGGTCCCGTTCCGCATGATGGTCTATGTGGAGGATCTGGACAAATACGTGCCGGTGGACGATGTGCCGGAGGGCACGCGTGCGCTCAGTATTTCCTGGACCGAACTCCGCAACCGCCTGGCAGAGGGCAGGGACATACCCAAGTGGTTCTCATTCCCGGGTGTTGCCGCCGAATTGCAGCGGAGCCTGCCGCCGCGTCACAAGCAGGGCATTACGATCTTTTTCACGGGGCTGTCTGGAGCAGGAAAGTCCACCATTGCTAACGTGCTGCTCGTAAGGTTCATGGAGGCCGGTGGCCGCCCGGTAACCCTTCTCGACGGTGACATCGTCCGAAAGCACCTCTCCTCCGAACTCGGCTTCTCGCGAGAACACCGCGACATCAACATCCGGCGCATCGGGTTCGTCGCATCCGAGATCACCAAGAACGGCGGCATCGCGATCTGCGCGCCCATCGCGCCCTACGCATCGGTGCGCAGGGACGTGCGCGAGATGATCGAGCCGGTGGGTGGGATGGTACTCGTCCACGTCGCTACTCCTCTGGAGGTATGTGAGGCTCGCGACAGAAAAGGCGCTTACGCCAAGGCTCGCGCGGGCATAATTAAGGAGTTCACCGGGGTCTCAGATCCATACGAGCCACCCGACGACGCGGACATCGTAATCGATACGACGGACACGACGCCCGAGGAAGCCGCGCAGCAGATTATTCTCTTCCTCGAGAAAGAGGGGTATGTGGGAACGGAAGGGTGAGAGTGTAGAGTGTAGAGCGCAGAGTGCAGAATGGTGGTGGGAAGATGGCATTGGCGCGCCGAGATGCACATTGCCGCAAGTCGGAAAGCTCGAATCGACTCGATCTGCATTCTGCTAGCTCGATAGGTCCCAGTCTGCCAGCAGTCGCACATGGCCCAATGAGACAATTGCCCGGTGCAGACGTTCGTCGGCTGTAACCAGATCGGTGGATGTCAGTTGGCTGCGCGCCACGAAGAGGGCGTCGTAAACCGTGATCGAAAAACGTAAGGCCAACTCATAGGCTGGGGCCGCCATACCTCGTGCAGCTGTTACTTCAACAGGCAACTTCTCGAAGGCTTCGATGACGACCATTCCATCTTTGGCGTCCAGGTCACCTTTCACCACGCGCTTCAAGACGGCATTCGCGAACTCTGAGTAGATGAGGTCCGGTGCCAGGACGGCCCTTTGGCCGCTTTGGAACTCCTGGAGCAGCTGCAGAGCCTGCGGTGTGCCGGGTTCATCGAAGAACCACTTCACCGCCACGCTCGTGTCGACGACGAGTGCGCGTTGCCGGATCAACGATCGCGGTCCGCCCGGATTGAGTCGGTACTGTCGGGGAACGATCCGTAGAGGTTCCTGATCCGCTCGCGGACCCGATCCGCATGGTGCCAGGCGGTCGCCGAATTCTCAGTCTCCTCGAGGGCGCGTTCGATGATGATAGCTGCCTCTTGGGTGACTGACCTGCGATGCGCCTTTGCGCGAACCTTGAGGCGCTCGTAGGCCTCGTCGTCGATGTTTCTTACGGTGAGTGTAGCCATTGCAGTTTGGGTGTGTTGTGATGCAAATTGTAGTCAATATGCATGCATAATGTCAACGCCGTGGTCGGTCGGTCGGGCAGGCGGGCAGGCGGTCAGGCGGACGGGCGGTCAGTGGCCCACCTCCTCACCACAGATCATTGGCGGTACGGCGGTAGCCCATCCACACACCCATCCTCGCCGGCCGTACGACAGAAAGCTTGGTCGGAGACTTCGCTAATTTGCAATCACAGATCGTCTCGATCTGCAATCTCCAGACGGTTCTGCACTCTGCATTCGCACGCTATTCTCCGAGGAAATCGATACAGTACGCACCCGCGTAGTCTCCATGGTGCCGCTCAGCAACATCCTTGACCCACCGCAACAGTGCGTGCGCGAGTCGCTCCGGCCTGTCAGGCGGAATGCTGCGACTCACCAGCAGGACTCCAGGGTGTGGCTGGAGTGCCTTATGGAACTCCCTGGTCCAGTGGATGTAGTCGTCGCGGTTCCGAGTAACGAATACTCTGCCATCCGCGGCGGCCAGTGTGAGCTGCTCGTAGTCGTACAAACCACGCCGGCCGATTTCGTGGACGCTTTTCACATCGAGACCAAGCCCCCGCGCCGCTTGTGCTACACGCGGGCTCAGGTCTTCGTCTAGCAGGAACCGCAATGCTCGATGACCGCGTCAGCTAAGGCTGGATGTGGACGGGATGTCGGTGCCCACCCGATCTACGGTCCAGTGCGTCTCGCGCGCGATCCTAGCATCCACCTCGGCAGGGTACAGGTCGTAGTAGGCCAGCGCCGCACGTATTTGAGGCTCGGTGAGCCAGTCGTAGGCCTGACGCAGCCGGTCTGGCTCACGGTCCGCCGCGAGCCAAGTCGAGACGATCTCCCAAACCTCGAGGCCCGTGCCAGCGAGAACGGCTCTTCTTCCCGAAGGGCTGTCTGCGAACACGATACCCGGGGCTCGCCGCATAGAGATCGCCTCGTGCAGTAGCTCGATCACTCCCGCGGACCACTCCGCCGTGCCGCACCGCTGCAGTTCAGCGTCGATCTCTCGCAGTAGATCGTCGGGAACGCGAATGCTTTTGGTCTTTGTGGGCATGGTGGCCTTCGATTGTAGTGTACTGCGATGTATTGCAGTGTATTGCAAAGTAACGCGTCAGGTGATATGGGCAAGGCGGTCGGTAGGGCGGTAGGGCGGTAGGGCGGTACGCCGGTACGGCGGGCAGGCGGTTAGGCGGGCAGAAGCTCACCTCCTCACCACACTTCACGGGCGGTAGGGTCGTTGTGTGCTGTTCAGGAGCAGCATCTCCATGGTGTTGCCAAAATGCACACATTGTTAATTGTTTAGGTTGTGACCAGGTTCGATTGGGGTGACGAAAAGAACGATTGGCTGGTGCAGGTGTGGGGCATCGCTGTTGAGGATGTGATCTACCACCTTGGCGGTGGGGGGCTGCACGACGTAATTGAGCACCCCAATCAAGATCGCTATTCAGGGCAGAAGATCTTCGTAGTGAACGTCGATGGGTACGCGTGTCTTGTGCCGTTTGTCGAGAACGAGGACGTC
>CAYTDU010000666.1:0-3634 GCA_964436395.1 uncultured Gemmatimonadaceae bacterium
GGTTGGAATACCGAAGCGCAAGAAGGGCTGCCGACGCGGCAAACCGAGCTATGCATGAGGCCGATCCAGGCCTGAGCGGTCTACAGATACACGAGATTCAGCCGGTCAAGTTCGGTGGGAGCGCAGTCGATCACGCCAACAAAGCTGCGTTGACGGCGACGGAGCACGCGCGGTATACAAGTTGGTGGAACAGACTGATGAGGAGCATGTATGGCAGGCACAGGTGATATGGCCAGGTTGCTCGCCAACCTGAGCCAGCGGTCACCGGCGAGGACGGCTGCTGTGACGGAATGCGAAAGACGGCTGGGCGCTAAGCTGCCTCCTGAGTATGTGCAGTTTCTCAGAACGACAAACGGCGGTGAGGGCTTCATTGGCAGGCACGCGTACGTCATCTTTTGGGGTGCAGAAGAGCTTGTGTCCATGAATAAGGCCTACGAGGTAGCGAAGTATGCACCTGGGCTTCTAGTACTTGGATCTGACGGTGGAGGTGAAGCGTACGGCTTTGATACTCGAAACCCGCAGTGGGAGATCCTCCAAGTGCCGTTCGTTGGAATGGCATGGGACCTGGCCGAGCCAGTCGGCGCGACATTCATTGCGTTCCTCCAATACCTCTATAACATCGAGCAAACGAATGAGCCCGTACGACATCAAGAGCTACCCTATGTCGATCGCGGAGGTATGGAGATCTTCGAGATCAAGCCCATTATCCTGGGTGGCAGTCCCACTGATCCTGCCAACAAGATGGTGTTGAACCGGGAAAACCACATCGGAGCCGTGGTCTACTGGAACAAGGTGATCGAAAAGCTCCGACAAGAGCATAGACGGACTCCGCCGCACTCGTAATTGACTAGGGCGCTGCCCGGAGGCGGTGGATCGCGGTACGCGCGGTGGGCTTCAGGCGCTGACGTGCGTGTTGATGGGCCAACAGGGGGCTCGCGCGCTGGCGGCTCGGATAGGGCCGGGGTGTGTCTTGACTCGGCCGATCGGCGCCCCCTCTGTGCCAAGGGCTCCCGTGGTTCCGACATACAAGGAGGTCCCTGTCGGTAGAAACAGCCCGATCGCACCGTATAAGGATCTCGCCAAGCTCACAAGGGGACATGGCCACGAGATAGAGGCACACAAGCTGATCGAAGCTAGACACTTGAAAGCCTGGGGGTATACTGATAGGCAGATCGTTAACGCTCCGTCGCAGATACTGACCCGACAGGAGCACGTCGCTCTTTCAAACAAGATCTACAACCGACTGCCGGTAAGAAAGGGGATAGAGTACTCTAGGGGAACAGTGTTGCGGGAGTACAGAGAGGTCTACGCGGGCAGGCCTCAGTATCTCGACGCCATCATGCAGTACTTGGAGGCACTGGGGAAATGAACGGATACTACAGCCTCATGCCAACACGTCTGGTCCACGTCACGGGCGGCCCTGAAGCCGGCACGGAGTACAATCTGGACGTCGCCTGCAAGAAGTGCGGGAGCGGTGCACTAGTAGTTGGTCCGCTTCTCCTCCCAGCGTTCCGGCAACCGAAGGAACCCGTTTTCCAGACCCTGACGCGGGAGGTGCTCGTCAGTTCGAAGGTAGGGAGTATCCTGCGAGAAGTAGGTGTTGACTGCCTGCAGGAAGTGCGAAACGCGAGGACAAGGGAGTTAGTAGCGTACTTCGAACTGCGCCCCTCTGTGGTCTTGCCGCCGTTCTCAGATAGAACAGTCGGCATCGAGCGAGAGAACCCCTGCCCCGTCTGCAAGCGCGACGGGTTCTTTGGCATTCCATACACAGCTCTGACACTCGTTTACCAAGAGAAGGATCGCCCATCGTTTTCTGAGAGCAAGGTCATGGCCACGTTCGAACGTTTCGGCAATTCAGTACTAAGGGAACCTTTCTGTGACAGCGTGTTTGCTGCGCCCCGCATGATCATCGATTCGGATGTGTACGATGCTCTGCGGGATAACGGTGTTCTTGGCGTCGAGTTCGAGCCAGTCTTGATCATCTGATGGCACGCCCGGGTTTGGACGGTTGAGGGAAGTCGGCGCGCAGACGAGCGGAAGGTCTTGAGCTCGCAGCGACTTCAGACCATCCTCAGAGCATCCCTGGTCGATAACCGGACCGACTTGGACTACCCGGGCGGCACGGGATTGACGCTCGACGGGCTCGGCAACGTCACCGTGCGGAAGGACCGGAACGAGAGCGAGACGAGCTATACGTACGACGAGCTGGGCCGCCGCATCGTACTCGAGTAGCGGAGGTTAGGGCGGACATCGAGGCACGAGGGCTACTAGCTGAGACGGAAGTGCCGGTCAAGACCGTTGGCGGAGTGAAGAATGTCAGGGTCATGGACGTTGTTGGCAGGGATCCAGCAACGGGACGGGTTGTAGAGGTCCATCAGGTCGGTTGGACGTTGAAGTCGAATCCCATGGTTCCGGTCGCACGCGAACGACACGCCCTGCGGGACGTGAGACATAGCCCCTTGATCAGAGGTGCGAAACGGGTTTTCCATGGCATAGCCGAGGGATTGTGAGCGCCATGGGGAAGCAGGTCAACTTTTACATGGCGGGGGCGGACGAACTTGATTTCATCAGGTTCGCGCGTTCTGATAGGGAGGTGGGTCTGTTCGGGTACGGACTTCCCAGCGATGAGATTGTGCTTCTGGACGAGCTCCCGAGCCCGAAGGAGCCAGGCTGGTTCCACGTTTGGCTGTGGGACATGGCGAACAGCCCGCGACCTGTCTTGCGTTTCGTTCGAGAGCAGAGACACTATGTGGTGGATCCGTTCGCGTCTGAGGTGGTTGAGTTCTCACGCAGCATTCTCGATGGACAGTGTCTTAGCCGAGGAAGGATCTGGGCAGAGATGATCGGCTGGCGGATGGATGATCCGCTGCATACGTTCCGAAAGCCCGGAACCTTCGTGAGGTGGTTTCGCCGGCTGGGGAGCTGGCTGACGCGCAGGTCCATGAGCACGTCTGACGGTGGCTACTTATTGCCCGGTGCCCAAGAACACGTGGATGGCGGAGGAATGCTTTCCCAGTTGTTCTTCGCCGAGTAGTGATGCCAGGTTGCCTGAGGCGGATCACGTACGAAGACGGGCGGTACCGCGATTACGCCTACGACGATCTGTACCGGCTGACGCGCGAGGAACGAAATCATGCCCAAGATCTATGGCGAATGACTTGGACGGATTGTTGGCTAACCTGAACCGGCGCGGTCCGGCACCCGCGCCGGCTGTGGCTGAATGTGAGAGACATCTGGGCGCTAAGCTTCCGCTCGAGTATGTGGAATTCCTGAGAACGGCCTGTGGCGGGGAGGGCTTCATTGGCAAGAACGCCTACATCATCCTCTGGGGCGTACAAGAGCTTGTGCCCCTGAATGAGGCCTACAAGGTGGGCACGTACGTGCCTGGCCTTCTGGTATTCGGATCCGACGGAGGCGGCGAGGCCTATGGGTTTGATATGCGAACGCCCCAGTGGCAGATCGTCCAAGTGCCCTTCGTTGGAATGGCGTGGGACCTGGCCGAGCCAGTCGCCGCGACATTCATTGCGTTCCTGCAATACCTCTATAACATCGAGCAAACGAATGAGGCCGTACGACATGAAGAGCTACCCTATGTCGATCGCGGAGGTATGGAGATCTTCGAGATCAAGCCCAT
>CAYTDU010000667.1:0-3633 GCA_964436395.1 uncultured Gemmatimonadaceae bacterium
GTGTGCCAGTGGTCATCATTTCCGGCTCTGCACGATCTACAGGCACTCGAACTACATGTCGGCGGTCTATGTCGAGTGGGTCGTCCCCCGCGTTGCCGGTGAACACCAGCCAACGGCCGTCACTACTCAGTTTGATGTACTCGGCCATGTAGTTTCCGGGAGTGAGTAGGAGAGGCTCACCACCAATTGCGGGGATCGAATACAGGTGAGGCCACCCGTCTTCGTAGGAGAGGTACACGATGCGTCCCGCCGCCGCCCAATGGAGGTTCGTGCCACCATGCGTTCTGGGTACCGATCCGTACAGTGTTTCAGGTGCCTTCCACAGTTGCGTTGCCTCTCCGCTGCTTGCGTCGCCTGTCCAGATCTCCCAAGGGCTGTGACGGCGCTCGAGGATCTTGGTTGGGGCTCCACCTGATCCGGGCAGCCGGACGAACGCGACACGGGAGCCATCCGGAGACCACCGCGGCGACCGGTCTCGGGAGAACGTCGGGTCCATCCAGACGATAGGTGTAGAATCGGCGGCAAAGATGCCGACGAAAGAGTGGTCGGTACGATTCGATACGAAGGCCAGGCGAGTGCCGTCCGGCGACCAATGAGGATCTCCGTTCCTGCCACGCGCGGAGAACATTCGTTTGGCTTCCTCAGAACCGTCGATCGGCACCGTCCATATCTGGCCGCCCTTTGTGAACGTGACCCTGTGCGGCGGATGGGGTGAGATCACCGGTTCTTCACCGTCCCCGAGGACTGTGAGCTCACCCCCGTCGAACGGGACCGAGAAGATCTCGACTTTCGGGGGGACTGGGCTGCTCAACACATTTACCGGGAGGTGGTCGTCCCAATTTGATCCGTGGTCGCCGCCGCGTACATATACGACCCACTGCCCGTCCGACGAAATGGATACACTCGTCAGCTCCTGACCGTCGTCTTCCATGTAGTCGGTCAAACGCCGGGGTGTGAAGTCAGGACCTTCGGCGACGTAGATGTTGCGCGCACCCTGCTCGTCGAATGCCCAGGCGATGCGCGAACCGGTGGATGCGGCTGTGAGTTCTGTAGGGAAAGGGTAAGAGCGGACCTGTTTGAAGGTGAAGTCTTGGGCGGAGAGAGAAATAACGGGAGCCGCTAGAATGATCGCAGCATACACCAGCGCCGAGATCGGGGGTCGAGTCTTCATGATTGATCGTCCTGTAAAGGGATGGTGGCGGAATGTATTGTACTGAACGCAAGCGATCTAGAGTGATTGCGGAATGGGGATCTGCGTACTGCCGCGTCGCTCCACGGCAAAATCAGTAGTCGAGTAATCCTCCCGAACCACAGTGGAAACCCGAGATGAATCACCGAATATGCATCTCCACGAAACTCTGCACCCTTTCGAACACTGGCTCGACATAGATCGCAGGCGGCAGTTCTGGGATGTCTTCCCGCGATGACAAATACGCGACCAAAGGAGTGTCGTAGAGGAGAGCCAGCTTTGTTTCAGATGCCGTTCCATGCCCACCTGGCAAGGCTACGATCACGTTAGGAGTGAGGACGTTTATGTGGTTTCTGGAAGCCAGATCAGTTCCCTGCATTCCGGATAGCGGCAGGTGGGTGCGAATCGGGATTTCTATCCACTGGTTCGGATAACCTGGCAACGGTCGGTAGTTGCCGTCACGTATGCCGCCAGGTAGAACCCCTATGATCCTGCCGACTCGATCGTCGACCGAAGCAAATGCAGCGCACACCGATTCCATTACGCCGCCGCCACCCCCGGTGAGCAGATGCACCGGCTGGGTACCCAGCCACTCTCCCAAAGTCGTTGCACGATGGTGGTGGGGATTCGAACCCGACCCCATTACGCCAACGATGGGGAGTCTGGATGCTGGTGCCTCGATTCGGTTTCGGTCAGCTGAATGAGACATTGGCAGTTTATTGGGATCTAGTCTCCAGCCAAGGCGGCAGCTTTCCGCAGGAACCTCCTGGCGAGCGACTCTAGGCGCTCGTCCTCCCGCGATACTGCGTCTTCAAGTATCCGCTCGACATGCGGCCGCAACCTCGGCTCGCCCCACCGGTACCCGGTAGCCTGCTCCGCCGACCTTGGGTCTCCGATATTCCAACCTTGGATCAGAACCCACGCAGCCGCGGCATCGTAGCCCGGGTCTTCGCGGTCGGGCAGGGAGTACCTGGTTTCCGGGCCTTCAGCGTCTTCGTTGACGAATGCTCGCGACATAATGAATGGCTAACTAAAGGTTTATCGGGGCGAAACCCTGGCGTTCCACGCGCAAGTGGTGCAGAATAGCTGATCGCTCGTTCAACGAAGTCTTCGAGGATCTTGTTGCGAAATGTTGGCTCGAACTGAGCATACACGCGGGACGGTAAGAATCCCCAGGAGGTAATCATGTTTCTTCAGGTACGCAAACATTTGACAGGCACGTTTGTGGTGGTGGGACTGGCAGTGGCTCTTGGCTTTCTCGCGCCATCGGAAGCGTGGTGCCAAGACCAAGGCACGGACTTGCGTCCCATGACATTCCTCGACGTCCAGCATTTCAAGAGGGCGGGTTCTTGGGCACCGAGCTTGGACGGCAGATGGATGTTGTACACCGTTAGTACGCCAGATTGGGAGGAGGCCGAGAGTCAGACCGACATTCATCTGGTTTCGATGTCCGAGGGTGTTTCTTCGAACCGACAGATGACATTCACAGAAGGGAAGAACGAAACCTCACCCAGGTGGTCACCCGATGGCAGTTTCTTCGTGTTTGCTTCCAACCGTGACGCTCGCAACAACGGGAACGAGAACCAACTCTACTATATGCGGCCAGACGGCGGCGAGGCTCGTAAGATCACCGATGCCGACGACGGTGTGTCCAACTTCTCGTTCAGTCCGGATGGTGCCTGGTTGGTCTTTCGCGCCGGTGAGTCGGGCGAACAACAACTTTGGAGACTGCCTGTCGACGGCATCACCTTGGCTGAAGCTGAGCAGATCACTGATGAACCAGCAGGAGTAGAGCGCTGGGATTGGGCGCCGGACAGCAGGAGCATCTACTTTGTACGCCCCGACTCTCTCGATGAAGACAACAAGAAGCGAAGAGAGGAAGGGTTCACGGTCGATATCAAGAATATGGTGACTCCGCTGTCCAACCTCTGGATTCTCGACCTGGAGTCCGATTCGCTGGATACTCGCCAGCTCACCAATGATCCCGAGGTGAGCGTCACCAGCTTCGAGATTTCTCACGATGGTCGCTGGATCGGGTTTTCAGGCGGCTCGGCGGAGCGGTACGAACGCAACATCACAGGTTCACGGCTTTATGCGGACCAGTATCTGATGGAGGTAGGCACTGGCCACATAGAGCGCCTCACGGACAACTACGAGGTGGGTGAAGGCGGCCTGAGTTTCTCTCCCGACGGGCGCTGGATTGCCTTCTCTGCGCCCGACGACATGACGCGATACACCATGACGGAGAATCGCGTATACATCCGCGAAGTGGCCGATCGTGGCGGCACGTTCCGCAAAATCGGTGAGACGTTCGATGGTGGCGTGAGCGTTGGGTTCTGGTCGGAAGACGGCAACACGATCTATTTCAACACCGGCGTCAAGGTTACCACTCAGCTTCACGCACTCGATGTGCGCAGTGGTGAGGTACGACAGATCACCAGTGA
>CAYTDU010000668.1:0-3616 GCA_964436395.1 uncultured Gemmatimonadaceae bacterium
AATCACCTCAACATTATTCGAGTGTTTGACGCTGATGTATTTACGCCAGGCGACCTGTCGGATGTCCATCCTGAATTGGACAGCGTAGCTGAAGACAAGGAGTATGGCTATTTCACAATGGAGTACGTTCCGACGAACCTTGAGGCATACTGGAAATCATACCGTAATCGCTTCATGCCAGTGGCAGAGGTGATGGATATTGCCCGCCAGGTGTGCGAAGGTCTGGCTGTAGCGCACGAGAAGACGCCAGCGATTCTTCATCGTGACATCAAACCACAGAACATCCTAGTGGCGAGAGCGGCAGACTCGATTCGCGCAGTGATCACGGATTTCGGTTTGGCCACGCGAGCGAACCCGATGACTCTCGCTGCCAGCCTTCGCGGAACAGCCGTGTTCAAGCCGCCTGAAGCGCTTGCCGATGGTGTTGATTCTCCCGCGTCCGATGTATGGGCCGTGGGCGTCACACTCTATTTGCTTCTAACTGATCGGCTCCCGTTCGAGCTTGACGCGGGATCCGCGTTGCGAATTGACCACAGTCGCACTGTTCGCAAGCCGTCTGAGTGTAACAACGAAGTGGATCGCCATCTCGACGAAATTGTGCTTTCTTGCCTTCAGAAGGAGCCGAGTCAGCGGTATAGGAACGCAAGAGAGGCTCTCGAAGCACTGCGGGGCTGGAGGCACGTTTCACGGGCTCCCATAGGGAAGCTCAGTGTTGACACTCTGCCCGTGAGCAGCGATAGCATAGCCGAGAATGGCGAGGCGACCAATGGTGCCGTCCAAGCCTCTTCAAGCCACGAAGATGAAGGCGAGTTGCTCAGGCAACGGCTGGAGAGGGCACTCGATCTGGCACGATCCGGTCGCGATCTGCCTGGTGCGGCTGAACTGCTAGATGAAATCATGCAGGACCACCCAGAACTGAGGAAGCGGTTGGCCAACTGCGCGGAACTCTGGAGAAAGGGTGTGTTCACGCCATTCGTAGCCTCGGACGCCGGGAAGACGCTGCGGGGAGACTGTCCGGAAACCACTCTCTTCGTGTCCTGAGGCGCGGCCCTATGCCCTATTGGACATCCCCTCCTCTCGTCTTATTGGACCCGTTATCGTGCCTGGCTCTCCGGTGACATCTGGCCTCCATATGTCTCGGCAGCTTGCCCCGGCGAACCGTAGTGCCGCAGAGCGCACAACTAACAAGGTCTTTTGCATACGGCTCCATCCGTATCTTCTCGACGATGGCCTCTCTGTCGATAATGCGAACGGTCTCGAATGACTCTATGCGGTCTTTCTCCAACTCAGGAATCTGCGCGGCGAGCATCGATATGAGGTCTTCGTCGATTGTGTACACCTCAAGGTGCTTCCGCAGTGGAAGCGAGTGAAGAAGAGCCCTAGCAAAGTGCACAATCGCGGCACGCCGTTTGTGATCATCGGACTCCGTATGGACTGATGCGGCTCCACGATATGTGGGAGGCGTACTGGCCCCGAACATGTGAAACTCCTCACACGTACGAACGATTTCCGCGCAGCTTAGGAAGTAGCCCTCTGGGAAGTCCACGATGTAGACGAAGTCGCGCCGCGCCCTTGTCCAATACGTATCCGTGTGTGAGAGCGTGGCCAAGACTGAGAGTAAAAGGTCCGTGTCCATCGTTCTTAAGATCAGATGTGTTGAGGAACTGTGACAGTCTGAGCTGTCAATCATAGCGCAACTCTATATGGACCGTTGAATATGGCCCTCCCTCCGTGCATTCCGGTAGGCCCATCGTGTCCCAGTGTATCACACGGTAAGTCCGGCTTGGCCAATCGAATCACATTGGTTCGGCGGATTCACAGGGAAAACGTGCAGCCACAACAGCCGCACCCAACGCTGCCGCGTGTTTGCGGCCGGAAACCCTCACCACCTTCCCTGGGCCAAGGCAACTCTCCAACGCCATCCGTATCCAAGGGACTCCGGAGAGTTCGCCAATCAACAGAACGTGGTCAAGCTGGTCCACGGTCACTCCTGCGCGCTCCATAACACGTTCTATCACGGCCGCCAGTCTCTTCATGCTGATGTCCATTAGCGGTCGGAGCGAATGGGCATATTCCTGAAAGTCAATCTCCTTCGCAACTTCAAGCAAATCCCCGGCCATGTAGGGCAAAGCGGTTAGCATCCGGTCGATGAAGCTGTCCCAAGTGAACGGCTCTTGAGCCGCTCGCAGGACCCGCTCCAGTGCGGTTAGGAATAGCAGCCAAGCATGGCCATCGAGGTCGGTGACTGTCTCAAGATTGATGCCGCGATCTCGAAAATGTAGGGAACACACCTTCACTAAGCAAGAGACTATTTCCTGTAGAAGTGCTTCCGTACCCAACTGCCAGTCGCCATCGAATGCCATCAGGGCAGGATCGTCTCCGGTCCGCCACATCACGATCGAGGCATGAAGCGCGTCACTGGCGGAATCACAAACCAAATTGATCTGCGGTGTTGCACGATGTTCAGATTCAGTGTCCAAGGCGATGGCCGCCGCGATTGGTTCCAAGAGCAGCATGCGCACTCCTAGCCCAGCCATCTCGCTTGCTTTCTGCGTCGCTGCCATTTGGCTCGAAGTGAAACAGGCCGGGACAGCAATCACAGCATCGGTTACTGGCTCGCGCAAGTGCGATTCGGCGGCCCTCTTAAGATCGTGCAGAATCATCGCCAAGAAATCGACGGGCGAATACTCCCCATCACGCATTTCTGCGAGCATGGTATTCGACGTGTCGCAGGACCGCGACAATACGTCAATCAATACTTGGCGGTTCCTTTCTACCTCTGGGTCGTTCGCACGACGATCAATCAGTCGCCTGATGGAATGAACTGGCTGGGTTCCCAGCACCTTTGGCTCTGGACCGTCCAGGACTGCCACGACACAGTAGGTCCCTCCCAAATCTATCCCGATACGCTTACCCATGGCGCGTCTCTTCGCATTTCGTCAATGCGTCGCAAAACTCTATGGAATGGTGAAGTTGTTACACTGGTCACCGGTTCAAGTGTCCTCGAACGCAACAGTAACCGCCAACAGGTCTTCGTCAACCTCGTACCGCAATGTGCCGGCCTGACTACTCACGCTGAAGGCATTGGCTTGCGGATCATGTTGGAGCCGGACTGGTTTCACACCCGAGGCTTGATATCGCGTCAGACGTCCGGCCCGATCAAATACAGACTCCCGCCACATTCCGTTCGACGCTATCGCCTGAACCGCAAGGCTAGTCCGTCGAGGCCTGACCCGGACTTCTCCGCTGGGCCCGCGGACTCCGAGGAGCATCTGCTCTGCATACGAATACTCCCATCGCTCCCCTGTTGGTCCATGTACGCTGCGCAGACTGCCGATAGTGTCGTATTCTGCTGACCACCGGCGCCCGTCTGGCTCGACTATGGCAACGAGCTGCCCGTTTTCGTCCACATGAAAGGACCGCGAATGCCCCTGTCGGCCGGTAAACTGAATGCGTCTCCCCGACGCGTCATAGGATAGAAGGCTGGTCCGACCGTCCGGATCCTGGGCGCTACACAGTCTTCCCGTTGAATCGTAAGTCAACCGCCACCCTCGGCTATGGCGACCCTTCACGTGGACCGCCGACACTTCACCCTTGCCTCCATACTGGAAGCGTA
>CAYTDU010000669.1:0-3609 GCA_964436395.1 uncultured Gemmatimonadaceae bacterium
CTCCTTCCGGAATGCCGCTCTCACATCTTCGAGTAGTGCGGCGTACTGCGCAACATCGTCCGCCCTGCCCAAGATCGAGGCTATCCTCTGTAACAGCCTGGTTGAGTACGCGAAATAGGCGGTGGCGATGAGGTCCTTGTCAGTCGTGGCTCCAGGATAGTCCGACAAGGTGGTGGCGTATGCGAGCCAATCGCCGAAGTGGAAGTCTCCAGTCCAGATGAGGTCGTCTCCGGCGCGGTCTCGCATGTATGAGATCCATGCCTTCATGCTCTCGTACTGTGTCTCGAGTATGCGCGTGTCGCCGTAGACTAGGTAGAGCGTCCACGGCACAACAACGCCTGCGTCGGCCCAACCAGTCGCCCCCCCGCCGGTGTCGCTCCCTCTTGTGAGCACATCCGGTATGACGAACGGGATGCTGCCGTTTGGCAGTTGGTCGGCGGAAAGATCCCCGAGCCATTTGGTGAAGAAGCCGGCCACGTCCATGTTGAAGGCGGCCGTGCGAGCAAACACCTGTGCATCACCCGTCCAGCCGAGGCGTTCGTCGCGCTGCGGGCAATCAGTGGGCACGTCGAGGAAGTTGCCCTTCTGCCCCCAGACGATGTTGTGCTGCAGCTGGTTGATCAGAGGATTGGAGGTCTCGAAACCTCCGGTAGGCGTCATGTCGGAGTGGATGACGACTCCGGTGAGGTTGTCCAAAGTTGGTTCGACAGGCAAGCCGTCCACCGCCACGTACCGGAAGCCCATGAAAGTAAACCGCGGTTCGTACACCTCTTCCCCACCTCCCTTGAGCGTGTACCGCACCGTCTGCTCTGCTGCACGCAGGTTGTCGGTGTAGAAGTTGCCCTCCTTATCGAGCACTTCGGCGTGACGTAGCGTCACTGTCGTACCGGCTGCCCCGCGCACTTTGAGGCGCACCCAACCTACCATGTTCTGACCCATGTCGAAGACAGTTTCGCCTGACGGAGTATTCAGTATCGCTACGGGTGCGATCTCCTCCACTTTGCGTACTGGCGGACCTGAAGGTGCGATCAAGACTTCTTTTGAGTGTTCGAACAGCCGTGTTCCGACCCAGGCCTTGTCGTCGTAGCCAGCGCGGCTCCATCCCGGTTTCTCGAGTCGGGCGTCGTACTGCTCGCCGTTGTAGAGGTCGCTCATGAGGATCGGGCCTGTTGCAGCTTTCCAGCTGGCGTCCGACCCAACGGTCTGCACCCTCCCATCGGCGTACGTGATCTGAAGTTGAAGCAACAGCGCGAGATTCTCGCCGTAGGTGTTGCGGCTCATGCTCCAGGTCATGTGCCCTCTATACCAACCGTCGCCCAAAACGGCCCCGATTGCGTTTTCTCCCGGGCTCAGCATACCGGTGACGTCATAGGTCTGGTACTGCACGCGTGTGTCGTAGCTGGTCCAGCCGGGAGTGAAGACCTGGTCGCCAACCCGCAGCCCGTTGAGCTTGGCCTCGTAGAGTCCCAATGCGGATACGTAAACACGGGCCGCCCGCACATCGCCATCGACCGTGAAAGTCCTGCGAAGCATCGGAGCTGGTTCAGCAATCGACACATCCTGATCCCAGTCGGGACCGATCCACGACGCCTGCCAGTCAGACACATCGAGCAGACCCATCTCCCAATAAGCAGGAGCGCTCCAATCGGATGAGTTCCCATCTTCGTCCCATACTCGGACCTGCCAGTAATACCTCTGACCGGAGACGAGTGACGGTCCCTCATAAACAACGTGAATCGATCGATCGGAGTCGACGCGTCCGGTATCCCAGACTTGATTGGCCGCAAGTCCTGACTCGGTTTCGGCGACCCGCACCTGATAAGCTATCTGCACCACCCCGCGCCGTTCAGCTGTGAGCTGCCAGCTGAGCCGCGGTCGCAGCACGTCGATACCGAGAGGGTTGGTTTTGTATTCGCAGCGAAGATGGGTGAGCGATACAGCTGCTCTGGAGTTTTCTGTAGACATCCCTGGGTGAATCGTCATCAGAAGGGCTGGTGCGATCAGACATATCATTCGCGCGCTAAGCATCGTCCTGCTCCTTATCCGCTTGGGTGAGGAGAATGGGTGGCGCGGAACCTGGGATTCAGCTCCACCGGCAAGTATGAAGTGGCGGATTGGAACTGTCTAGCGCCGATGACACGACTCGGTGGATCCCAAGCGCTAGGGGAGAGCAGCGAGAAGTCTAAACCATGCGAGTTGTGTTTTCTGAGGACGTGTATAAACCTGCCTGAACGTAGAAGAAATCAACCATCGATGCCGGCAGACCTTCCGGAATGAGCGGAAGTCTTCTGTGCCATTGAGGATATGCGCGCCAGCTGGAGTGACGTTTGCCAAGCATCGGATCACTTTTTCTAGCGTAGAGGGCTCGCGGACGCCGTCGAGGGCAAGTCAGACATCGCCAGACGCCACATTCCCTTGGTGAGGAAAGGCGTTCCAACGGCGAGAGAAAGTTACGTACTGCGAGGGAAAGCTTGACATTGACGATGGAAACGGGGCAATGGAACCGTAAGTATATGATGGACCACGACTTATCTATAGCCCTTGATCAATGCCGGCGATCGACTTCGCGAGCTTGCGCAGCGGCTCTACATACTCCTTTCGCTTCAGCGCAAAAGCCAGGATGGTCTCCAGGTAATCGAGTTTGTTACCGATGTCGTATCGATGCCCATCAACTGTGACAGCCAAAACAGAGACTGTCTTGAGCAGTTCGCTAAGAGCATCGGTGAGTTGGACCTCGTCGTTCTTGCCCGGAGGGATTGTGTCGAGTGCGCCAAAGATTTCCGGTGTTAGTATGTAACGGCCCGCAATTGCCAGATTCGAAGGTGCCTCCCCAGCACTTGGCTTCTCCACCAATCTGGAAATCCGGGCTAACCGTTTTCCAATAGGCGTGCATGCGACTATTCCAAACCGGTGCACCTTTTCCGGAGGGACTTCCTCAACAGCAACAACCGGTAACCTATGCTCCTCGAAAGCTTTCACGAGCTGTCGTGTGACAGGTATGGGTGCATCGAACACCGCATCTCCGTTGAGCACGGCGAACGGTTCATCGCCCACGAAGGCCCGCGCACACAGGACCGCGTCGCCGAGTCCAGCCTGAATTGGCTGGCGCACGTAGTGGATCCGTGCCAGGTCCGCTATGTGACGAATAGCATTAAGGGCATCCGTGTCACCTCTCCGCTCGAGATGATCTTCCAGCTCGAGGTTCCTGTCGAAGTGGTCTTCGATGGCTCGCTTGTTCCTCCCCGTCACTATGAGGATGTCTTTTGCGCCGGCCTCGACGGCCTCCTGCACCACATACTGGATCGTAGGCATGTCCAGGATCGGAAGCATCTCTTTCGGCTGCGCCTTGGTGACTGGCAGTAGTCGAGTACCGGCACCCGCGGCAGGGATAACAGCTTTTTTGATCATCACTCGGTGCTCCGTTGACCGATCGTTGGTTTCAAGACTCGAGCGCTCATACCCGACAGTGCGCCTTTGATCTCTGCCCGTTTTCCGTCGTCGTTACATACTCCTACGATTGCCCCGCCCGATCCCGTGAGTTTGGCCGAAACACCGAGGCGTCTCACCGCCTCTATCATCGCACGATCACCATCATCGATCGCCATGATG
>CAYTDU010000670.1:0-3608 GCA_964436395.1 uncultured Gemmatimonadaceae bacterium
TCAAGGGTCGATGAAGAAACCCGCGATGATGTGCTGCACGTGCTCAAACCGAAACTGACCTTGTGGGGATGGGCCGGTTAGGAACTCAGCAGCGAGACGTAGCGAGCGGTGGCCGGCAACCTCGGGCAGCCGAATGCCGACCTGGATGTTGAGTCGTGGTTCCCAGGAGTTGTTCTGCTCCCATTCGACATCGGCTGCGGCATACGGTGAGATTGCACCTCTGACTTGGCTGGCTTCCGTTTGGACTCCTGCCCTCACCAGGAACCTGCCCGATCCATCGGGATGCACGTTGATTGCCCAATTGCCACCTCCGTACACCCCGAGAGACGGGGAAACCTCGTAGAACGCGGTGAAGTCGGCTGCATCTCTACTGTAGTCCCCAATCTCTGGATCGAACCTCGAGATGTATTCGTCGCCTATGTGCGAACTCTTGTGGTGGTATCGGAAACGCAGCCAGTGACTTCCCATATGCCAGGTCAAAGGGATCGCGAAGATCCAGTCTGTTGATATGAGATCGCGTGTGATGGTCGTGAGTGTAAATCGACCGAAGACTGCTCCCTCCGTTCCGATTACGATCGCATCCTCTTGACTGCTGCCGGAGATCAGGTATATGGGTACCGTGGTGCCAAGCGCTACCTCTCCCTCTCCAGTATTCCCGAATTCAGTCGGTCCCCTCGCATTAAAGACGAGTTTTGCTCCGCTGCCAGCGGCCCGAGGTGCTGCCAACAGCCTCACCTCGAATGCGCGAGAAGGGAAGAGGCGCTTCACATTCTGAGCGTCGAGCTCGTGAATCCAGGCGCATTGAGCCCACAAAGTCACCATCAAAGTCACTGCAAGATCTTTGTACCAACTATGAGTCAGGGACATTGCCTCGTCCGTTCCTTCAACCATATCCAGATTACAGGCGCCAACGTCGCACAGGTGTTCCCGTGCGTCAGATGGCATAAAGCATAGTCGAAGGAGACGACATTTGCATTGTCGACAGTGTATCTTGCCTGGGGCCAATTACGGGAACTATGCTCGTTTCACCAACAAGCGCCACTGAATGTTCAAGTTCTCAGCTCCGCTGATACGTCGCCTGCACGCCGGTCTTCGAGAGACCGAGCATGTGTACATGGTGCTGGTGTCAGTGGTCATCGGACTACTTGCCGGCTTCTGTGCGGTCGGATTCCGTCTTCTGATCCAGGTTCTAAACCACGTCGCCTGGCGCCAAGGGCAGTACACGCTCGAATATCTATACAGCTTGCCCTTCTGGTGGAAAATACTGGCTCCTGCGGTTGGCGGTGTGATCGTAGGGTTCATCACCTACCGCTTTGCCAGAGAAGCCAAGGGACACGGAGTGCCGGAAGTGATGGAAGCCGTGGCACTTCGGGGAGGAAGAATCAGGCCCCGAGTCGTTATTGCCAAGATGTTTGCGTCCGGCGTCAGCATCGCGTCCGGCGGGTCGGTAGGTCGCGAAGGGCCAATCGTTCAGATCGGGTCTGCGTTGGGCTCGACAGTTGGACAACTGCTCAAGATCGATCAGGCCCGGCTCAGGACCCTCGTCGGCTGTGGTGCCGCCGCCGGCATAGCAGGTACGTTCAACGCTCCTGTGGCGGGGGCGTTGTTCGCGGTCGAGATAATACTAGGCGACTTTGGCGTAGCACAATTCTCACCGATCGTGATATCGTCGGTCGCGGCAACAGTGGTGAGCCACCGGTATCTAGGTGATTTTCCGGCCTTCGAGGTCCCTTCATACACCCTCGTGCATGCCAATGAGCTGTTCGCATATGCGGCTCTGGGAATTCTGGCGGGACTCGTGGCACTTGCTTTCATTAGAGCACTCTACGCAACTGAAGATCTCTTCGACAAAATCCCGTGGCATCCATCGGCCAAGGGCTTGATGGGTGGTGCCGTGGTTGGAGTGATCGGCATATGGTTTCCGCACGTCTTTGGTGTCGGCTACGAGGCCATAAATGAAGCGCTGAACGGAACCATGCTGTGGCACTTCATGCTGCTGCTGGTCGGGTTCAAAATCTTGGCCGTATCGATAACGATCGGATCTGGTGGTTCCGGCGGTATCTTCGCACCATCACTGTTCATCGGAGCGATGTTGGGAGGCGGCGTAGGCACGGTAGTGAATCTGCTTTGGCCTGCGAGCACCGCTGGACCAGGTGCCTACGCGCTGGTTGGAATGGGGGCGTTGGTGGCGGCGGGGACCCACGCTCCAATTACGGCAATCCTGATCATTTTCGAGCTGACCGGCGAGTACAACATCATATTACCCCTGATGATCAGCTGTATCATCGCAACCCTGCTGGCCACTCGACTGCAAACTTCCTCCATCTACACATTGAAGCTGTTGAGGCGCGGCATTGACATCTTCAAGGGCAGGGCGGTGAATGTGCTGGAACCTGTATCGGTGCGCGAAGTCGTGCGCACTGACATGTTGACGGTACATCCGGAAGACAGACTCGGTTCGTTGGTATCTCAATTCATAGGTCACTCCGGCACCACGTTGTTTGTGACCGATGATGAGAACAGACTCCATGGTTTGATCACGGCTGATGAGATCCGCCCTCTCATGAATGATGCATCGGCACTCGACACACTCGTGATCGCCCAAGACGTGATGGTCGGGGGGGCTTTCCCTTCGGGATCGGCCGATTCGTCACTCGCAGATGTCATGCGGCACCTCGGCCAATATCGTGGGGAGGTGCCGGTGCTCGAAGGTGACCGGCTCGTTGGGATTATCTGGCCAAAGGATGTGATTGAGCGGTATAACACTGAGATCTTCAAACGTGACATGGCTCGAAGCATGGTCTCTGCGGTCAGCCAAGGGCGTGCTGTAGAGGCAATACCGGCTGCCGAGGACACTGTTGTTGCAGAGATTCCCGTACCACCTTTGTTCGTTGGTCGCACCATAAGGGGTTTGAATATTCGCCAAAGCTTCGGCGTGAGTGTCTTGATGATCAAACAGCTCTCAACAGATGGAGGGGAACGGCTCGAGACAGCCCCGGAAGCTGGCTACGTCTTCAAGGAAGATGACGTCATGCTCGTTATGGGACCTAGCGAGAGGTTGCGGCACCTCCGCACCGGTACTCCGTTGCCCGGTGCAGACATCGAATCAAACGGTACCTGAACGCCAACATCCATTTCTGCTCGTGGAACAAAGATGAGCGAAGAAACCAAGCCGAGGTCGCAAAGTCGCGCGACGTTGGGATTGTGGATGTGTACGGCGCTAGTTGTCGGCAACATGGTCGGGTCAGGCGTCTTTCTCTTGCCTGCATCGCTCGGCGCTTATGGCGGGATCAGCATCGTAGGTTGGTTGATCACTACGGCGGGCGCGATGACGCTTGCCCTCGTCTTTTCCCGCCTGAGCCGCATGATGCCCTCCGCGGGAGGACCATACGCGTATACCCGCCGAGGCCTCGGTGATTTTGCTGGATTCTTGGTCGCTTGGGGGTATTGGAATTCGATCTGGACGAGTAATGCCGCCATAGCCGTTGCTTTTGTCAGTTACTTGACTGCGTTCTGGCCGGGGCTCGAGGGCAGCAATGCCATCGCTGCGGTTGTTGCGATAGGGAGCATTTGGTTGCTCAGTTGGGTGAATGCGGCGGGCGTCAGAA
>CAYTDU010000671.1:0-3605 GCA_964436395.1 uncultured Gemmatimonadaceae bacterium
GTCCAGATATCGCCGCGCTCCATTAGTCCTCTCGCTCGAACGCGTCAGCGGCTAGAGCCTGCCACTCGAGATCTTCTGTACGGTCGTCAGGATCCTTCTCTGTCTCGTAGAACGCCTTCAGCTCTGATACCCAGCGCTGTTGCTCCTTCGCCGCAAGTGCGACACGCAACAGGCGTTCGATTTTTTGTGATCGGCTGCTGCCAGGCGTTCCGTCGAGCGCGTCCAACAACTCCGCTGTCACCGACACTGTAATCCGGCGCTTCATGCTCAGCTCCATGACCCAGAAGATATGCACATATGTATGAAGTTTTGTATGAAATCTACGGAAACATGCGCAAAAATGTGCGGCAGAGGAGATTATGGATGCATAGGGTGTTCATCCGGCCTTGGCGTAGATTCTCGGCCCTAGTGCCCGCACTACCTTCATGATCGTTGCGAACTCGGGGTTTCCCTCGGGCGATAACGCCTTGTACAAGCTCTCGCGCCCAAGCCCGGTCTCTCGTGCGATCTCAGTCATTCCCACGGCGCGCGCAATATCCGCCCATTCCTGCTGCCACGAGTGCAGGGTCGCCGTCCTCAAAGGCAGCTTGCAGGTATGCGGCGTCGCACGCCCTGAGCGTATCCTTGAGGATACAGGTCGTCAACACACAAATAAGGGGCCTCATTTGCGAAGGCCCCTTGGTCTGTCCGGACATGTTCACATTCGCGATCTGGATATTGCGGGGCTGAACGAAGTGTCTGGTAGCATACCTTCCCTGTGAAGCTTAGCTTTTGAAGCAGATCGATTACAGAGAAAGCAATGGTGAGGGCTGCGCAATCCCGGGACGCTCTGGTGGGGCTGGTTGCTCAGGCACTGGAAACGGTGCCTGAGGTTGCGGCGGCCTACGTCTACGGTTCTGTGGCACGCGGGACCGCAACCTCTCTCAGCGACGTGGATGTAGCGGTTCTCCTTGTTGATGTCGTAGCAAGCGAACGTCGGGCTCGCCTGATTCGGAGTCTGACGACTTTGCTTGAGCGAAGCTGCCCAGGCCGTCGGTTCGAAGTTCGCCTGTTTGACGAGTTACCCATTGCGATTCGCGGACGTATTGTGAGTGAGGGCGTACTAGTGGTGGATAGGAATCACGAATTCCGGGTGAATGTGGAAGTACGGACGCGAATGGACTATTTCGACTTCCTCGTGTTTGAGCGCACCGGCACCAGGGCGGGTTTGAAAGGGTTGAGAGAGGTATTTGAAAGTGGTTGATAGCGTGAGGTTGAGGGCGTTATTGGCGCGGCTCCACGAGAGGTGTGGAAGGCTCGGCCGGTACGCAGCCATGGGCAGCGATGAATATCTCGCCAACGAAGAGAAGATCGATGCGTCGAAATACTTGCTGATTACCGCTGCCGAAGATGCCCTATCAATCGCAAATCACACCATTGCCTCGGAAGGATTCAGGGCACCATCGGATTTCGCAGACGCTTTTCGTTCACTGCGGGATGCAGGGATCCTGCCTTCCGAGTTGGCCGAACGCCTCGAGGATATGGCCAGATTTCGCAACCTACTCGTGCACGAGTATGCGGTAGTTGACAATCGCAGAGTTCACCAGTTTCTCCAGAACGACCTAAGAGATCTCGTGACGTTTGCCCGGGCCATCTTGGATGCGTTTCCTGAACTCACGAGTGACCAGGACTGATTTCCAAGCCCACTTCCCCTTTTCCCCATTCCCTTTACCTACTACTCTCTTCCTCCATGATCAACAGAGTCTTAGATGCCGCCAAAGAGGCCGGCCGAATAATCCAAGAGGTGCGCTCGCGTCCCTTCGACGTCGAGCAGAAGGGCAAAGAGGGGCCCGTAACGGAAGCAGACCGTGCGGCCGACGAATTGCTCAAACGGGAACTGCTTGCACTGGAGCCGTGTGGCTGGCTCTCCGAGGAGACCGCAGACGATAAAACTCGGCTCGATCTGAATCGCCTCTGGGTGGTGGATCCGCTCGACGGCACCAAGGAATTTGTGAAAGGCATTCCCGAGTACACCGTGGCCATCGCGCTGGTGGATGCTGGCGCGCCGATACTCGGCGTAGTGTTTAATCCGGTAACCGGTGAGACGTACTGGGCGGAGCGGGGCAGGGGGGCGTTCAAGCGAACCGACTCTGGCGGCGATGAGCCTGTAGTAGTCGTGGAAGGGAAGAGCCTGCTGGCCTCGCGATCGGAAGTCAAACGCGGCGAGTTCGAACCGTTCGAGGGTCACTGGGACGTGCAGATTGTCGGCAGCATTGAGTACAAGCTGGCATTGATCGGAGCAGGTAAGGGCGCTGTCACGTTCTCGCGCGGGCCCAAGCACGAATGGGACGTGTGTGCCGGTGCCATCATTGTCGAGGAAGCCGGGGGAAAAGCTACTAATGTGTTCGGCGAGCCCCTTGTGTTCAATCAACCGTTTCCCAAGACCAAGGGGATCCTCGCCGGGGCGCCCGACGCGTACGACCGGGCGCTCCACGAAATCCGAGATATCGGTGCGTCCGACCGGATGGCGGAGATGGAAGGGAGGTAGAACTCGAACTCTTTCGGGGAGGGGCGCGTATTGTGTGGAGCCGTCCGGAGCATCCCTTCGCGCACCCTGCGATCGCTGCCCTCGTCGCTTCGCCGCCGGGAGCAGCGACCTCAGGGCAGCGCTTCGGGATGCTCCAGACTGCTCGTTCGGCGCAAACTGCCTGCCTGACCGCCTTTGTCTCTTGTCGACCTCACGTGATTCACTAACTTCGTAGTGCGATGAAACCACATCCCGTAGACAGCACTGCGCTGCGCACCACGCTCGAGGCTCGGCCCGAGGTGCTGTTCGCCTATCTGTTCGGATCTGCGGGCACCGGAATCACACATGGCCAAAGCGATGTAGATGTTGCTGTGTACGTTTGCGATTCATCGATCCAAGGAGCTGACGCGAACCTGATGCTGCACGATCTCTGGATAGACATACACGGAGAACTGGTTCGCACTCTCGGGCGCGAGGACGTGGATCTGGTGATACTCAACCGCACATCTCCTTTGCTCGCCGAGCGGGTGGTACGTCAGGGGCAGTTGCTGTTCTCACGTGACGAAGTGGCCCGCATCCGGTGGATAGTCGAGACGAAGGGTCGTTATTGCGACCTCACACCAGTACGCTCACGCCTCGACAGGGTCGTCGCAGAGCGAATTAGGACCGGGCGTTTCGGATACAGTCATGGTTGACGCTGAGTCTGTACAACGCCGGCTTCGTCGGCTTGACGAACAGGTACAGCAGCTCAGGATGCTTGGTGATCTCTCACGGGAAGAATTCCTCAGCGACAACCTGAAACAGGCGGCGGCTGCACGGCTTCTCCAAACATCGATCCAGGTGGTGCTCGATATTGGAAGCCACATTCTCGCAGAGCGAGGCGTGGTGGATTGGGAGGAATATCGCCAGATACCTCGGGGCCTTGCCCAGCTGGAGGTCATCCCACGCGGTCTCGCAGAACGCCTCGAGAAAGCCGCAGGCCAGCGCAACATCTTGGTGCACATGTATCTCGATGTTGATGCCGAGCTGGTGTACGAAACCATCAGCCACAACTTGGATGCCTTCAGTGAGTTTGCGGAGTGTGTGTTGTTGGAGCTGG
>CAYTDU010000672.1:0-3603 GCA_964436395.1 uncultured Gemmatimonadaceae bacterium
ACGGGGGTGCCAACAGTACACGTTTCGGGAGCGGAGATATCAAATTTGACCTGAGCGAAGCTCACCACGGGCACTAACAACACCATCAGAACCCCCAACGTGACTACCGTAAGAAGAATTGAACTGCTAAACCCGCTTCGGCTTTTCACAAAGGGTTTCTTGAACTCTGGAAATCGGCGAGCAGCGTGTTTTGTACCTGAGTAGGAAGACACCAAGTTGATAAAGGAATAGCGTGTCATCTTCTTTGTCCTCCTTTTCTTTGGTTAAACGTATCTACCTACCCAGTGTAGCACCCCAGCGGCCGAATGAGAAGTTGCTGCAGCCCGGCAAACGTCGTGGCTTGAGGTCAAAACTCAGCTTTGCAGATGGAAACCTTTTCCAAACGTTGGAAAAGCCGCAATGGCCATTCGTTACGCAGGCTGTCTTCTTGTATAGGCGGACAGGTCGGTGTCGAAGAATCGCACAATCTGACCTAAAAGCCTGAGATTGTTGATGCGACGTGTCTTGAGTGGGCGGTCTATTACCACGTGTGAGAGGGTGTCTGAGAAAGTCACATCCAGCTTAGCCGCTCACAGGAAAGCGCCATCTGGGAACAGGTTGTTGGAGCCTGGGGGACTGACTGTAGAACTCAAGTGTTAGTGCTCTCATGGTGAGGGTTCTCGACCGTCACCTTCTGCTTCCTTCCCAATACAGTAGGAGGGTTGAGCCAAGAAAGACGTTTGCATAGCAGAGTGACTTCCGGAGCCTGTCTCGGACTCAACCTTCTGCGTTCCGATTTGCGCGCTCCTAGGAAGACGCTCTAGTGTGGTGGCGATTCGGTGGGAATTGACAGAGGAGTGGAGGTGCCTATGAGAAGACGGAGTTCAAACGTGTTGCTGGTATTGTCTCTAGCTGCGGGCATCGTGGCTGCAGCAGTAGGGGCCGCTTCTTCAAGCGAGTTTGTGGAGCTGCTGGAGCTGATCCCGGACACGCCCGAGACGCGGAGTGAGGTCTATCTCAACGACTACCACGCCGCGTCCCTGGCGATCGGGCTTGTGCCTCCACTACCGTATGCGGGTGAAGCGACGGATTACATGCTCCAACTCAACCGGTACGGAGCGCTTAGGCCAGGTCCGTACATCAGTGGCTACGTGGACTGGAAGCCATCGATCTTCAATTCACTTCTCTATGAGGCGGCGGGATACGATCTGCGTCACGTAGCGGCGAGCGCCCTTGCGGGAGGACCACCGTCCCTCTACGGGGCTGTGGTCCTCGACGATTCGGTGGATGCAAACGTTGTCTACCACAGAGTGCAGGTCAATGAGAACTGGCCGCTGCCAGGCGAGACAACCTATCACGGCGTTTCGATCCTCTCTTGGGGGGAGGACTATATGATGGATTTCAGGAGAATCAGTCAACCTCCAGTGTACGATCACCTGGGGCGTGGCGCACGATTGGGATTCATGGAACAAACGCTTTTCTACACGGTGTGGACAGATGGTCTCCTTTCGATGATCGACACCGCGCGAGGAACGCGGCCGTCACTTGCGGATGTGGAAGCGCTCCGACTGATGGCGGAGGGACTTCAAATCCTGGGGACATTCGGAGCGTACATGACCGAGGCCACCGATAGGCAGACGTTGGCCGCACTGATCGCCGCGGCACGGGTGGCTGAGGGGACAATCGAACGCTTGCAGAGCGAAGTCATGCTGAGCCCGTATTGTGCCTTTGCCGTCGGGATAGGGCGAGACGAATCTGGGCCATTCATGGGGCTTGTTTTAGTGCATGAGTCCGAATCCTTGGCGCAAGAGAACGTCGATCGCATTCGGCAGCGGTTCTCGCAGGGGACCAGCAGCGTGAGCGGTAGTTCGTGGTCCGACATCTTTGACCCGGGGCAACTGGAAGTCAGCGTGGATGGCCGCACGCTCAGGGCGAGAGTTCCAATTGATCCGCCGTCAGTCTGGCTTCGATGGGTTCATCTGGGCGACCCCCTGCTGCTTCATGAAGGGTCGGGGCCGTGTCTATGAGCACTGTAGGGAAGCGAAGCTGTGAATGTGAAACCACCGTAACCTGCCATTTGGGCGTCAATCCGATGTGCTGCGAAAAGACAATGGAGAACGTAATGAATGACCTCGTACCTTGGGTAAGAGATCGAATGGGTTGTCCTACCATGCATTTCTAGGCTGGGTTTGGATGGAGATGCTTCGTGGGTGGGCAGATCGAATGAAGGCGGAACGGCACGAGTGCCAGTTCGTGGATCAGATGGGCCGCCCTCCCACAAGCCAGGACAGCATCAGGAGCGCAGCCCACGCGAACTTTCCATCACACCTGCGTGAACGGAGGTTCCGTATGCACTGTATCGGGGTCGATGTAAGCAAACAAGAGCTGGTCACCTCCGAAGGCACCAAGGAACGAATCTTCCCCAACACGCGTGGGTTGACTGAGTTCGGTCGCTTCCTCAAGAGGTCGGTGGATACGCTCGTTGTCTTCGAGCCGACAAGCACGTACTCCCGCCGGCTGGAGACGCTATGCCGCACGCGACGAATCCCGTGTTGTCCACTCAACCCGCGAGTGGTTCCACATCTACGTCAAGTGGGGAAGGGGCGCTCGAAGACGGACAGCATGGACGCAGAACTCCTCTACCGCTACGGGATTGAGCGCGGACACACCGAAGCCGCCCAACTTGGACGCGATTCCGTGGCCGAATCGGTTCAGGCGCGGCTTGCCTGCTACCGTGTGGCCCAGAAGGCGCGTGTTGCCTACCAGGGCGTGGTAGAGGCGTTGAGCCAAGATTCAGCGACACCCCAAGCGTTGCTTCCCGTAGTGGACGACCTTCGAACTCCTGAAACTGGCCGAGCGCTGAAGCGTTGGAATCGCTTCTGGTATCTTGAGGTCGACCAGAAGCCATCTGTATGAAAGCGGGCAAATGTAATACACATCACGACCCTAGAGGATTCGAACTCGTGGTGCTGTAGATGATGAGCTACCTGTATCTGGCAGGGGTTTTGCCGCATCAAATCACCGCGGCTTGACTGACGGTTCCGTTTGCTTCTGAGGATGGATCTAGAAGCCGCAACGAGATACTGCTTTTCTGCGCAGCGATGAGTAACGATCGCACTTCCTGCACATTCGGCCACTCAAAAGCTCGAAAGCCGTGAACTACACTAGAGCTGACTGTTTAAAGAGATTGGGATCCAGGTTGCCTGCCGCGTGTTCTGCCGATGTTTCTCAACTATCGTATCGCTCCCACAGATCGCACTTAGGTTAGGGTCATCCGGGTCGAGCGGCCCTACTTTTCCAGGGCGACGTGCTGCTCGCAGGTTTTGCGGAAATGGTAGCCGTAGATCGCAAACGTGACGGCCAGCGGAAACAGCTTAGGACGACGAACGGCAGTCCACACCAGAAGTTTCCAGTATTGGACCCGCTCCTTTCCGAGGATGCCCAGCCGGTAGACGGAACGGAAGAATGCCAGGATGTGCTGGAAGTCGAGCGAAGCATGAATGCGCGGTGCTTTGTACTCCCGCAGGAATGTCTTGACGCGCCGATAGTAATGCTTCGGCGAGTAGATGTATCGCAGGATGCTTTTGTAGCCCTCGCGCAGCGTGTCAAGGCTCATGGTAGGAA
>CAYTDU010000673.1:0-3599 GCA_964436395.1 uncultured Gemmatimonadaceae bacterium
TGCTAGACGCATATGCCGGAAGGAGCGAGCTTACCGCCCCCCCGCCCTCGTTGACTTGGACCGCCCCCTCTTCTATCCTCCTCGCGGGCCTCAAACCGCGATTTCTATCACGAAGGCCCGGGCTATTTTAGGTCCAATTAGTTCGATTATCTGCTCCGGCAGCGGCGATAGAGCCGTTGGTTCCGGACGTACCTCAATTGATGTAGGAGTCGACCCATGGCAACAGCCGCACAGAACCGGATCGAGGAAGATGTCTGGATCCCAACCTGTTGTGGACAATGCTACTGCATGTGCGGCGTTAAAGTCCGCCGTCAGAACGGTATCGTCACTGATGTAGTGGGGAATCCCGATGCACCTACCGGGCGAGGAAAGATCTGCCCCAAAGGAATCGCCTCACCACAACTGCTCTACGACCCTTATCGGGTGAACTACCCGCTCAAGCGTACGAACCCGGAAAAGGGACTCGACGTCGATCCAAAGTTCGTTCGGATCTCCTGGGATGAGGCACTCGACATCATCTGCGAGAAGTTGCAGGAATGCCGCGACAGAGACTCACGCGGATTGTATTTCCAGGCGACGACAACCCAGGCTTCTGAAATTCGGTTCGGTGTAATCGGATTCATGAAGGGCTTTGGTACGCCCAACTACTGGGTTTCGGGTGGCGGTCTCCATTGCGGCAACGGCGCGCACTTCATGAACGGCATCATGCACGTAGCTTGGTCCATCATACCCGACTTCGCGCACTGCAACTACGCGTTGAACTTTGGCTGTTCCAAGGGACACGGTGCTGGACACGTCGCCGTGCAGAATGCGACGCAGGTGGCTGACGCGCGCGAACGCGGCTTCAAAAACGTCGTGTTCGACCCGTTCCAAAGCGCACAAGCCTCGAAGGCTCACGAGTGGGTGCCAATCAAGGTGGGAACCGACGGAGCGGCCGCGCTGGGGCTCGTGAATTCGTTGCTCAACGAACACGGCATCTACGATGCCGAGTATCTGATGTACAAGACCAACAGCCCATACCTGATACGTCCTGACGACGGTCGCTACATGCGGGACAAAGAATCCAATATGCCCTTGGTATGGGATTTGGTCGACAACTGCCCCAAGGCCCACAACGACCCCTCGGTGACTCGGGTACAGTACGAGGACGAGGCGCACGAAGTGGCGTTGGAGGGCAAATACACGGTCAATGGGATGGAGTGCACGCCCGCCTTCGAGCTGTTGAGGGAACACGTCAAGAAATACACTCCGCGCTACGTTGAGGAGATCACCGGTGTACCGGCAGCAACAATCAGCCGGATCGCCAAGGAGTTTGGTGAGGCGGCTCAGATCGGGTCTACCGTGACCATCGACACTGAGGAAGGTCCCAAGAAGATCCCCAGCCGTCCTGTAGCCACACACTTCTTCCGCGGATCTCAGGGCCACACCAATTCCGGCTGGACTTGCCTGTCGGTGGATATGGTCAACCACATGGTCGGAGCGGCCGATACCTGGGGTAGCGCCTTCGGCCTCGGTGGAACCGTGCAGGACGGATACAAGCCTACCGGCAAGCCGTATCAGATCCCCTACGCATGTCCCGATGGCTTGCTCGTTGCGAAGGCGTGGGTGTACGACCATGTGCCTTATCCGATGCGAGTACCGAAACAGCCTACTCGTCTGGATCTGCACGACATGTTCCCGACGTCGATCTACAACGCCTTCACCATCACGAGCCCTCGCTGGTTCGAGATGCTGGACCGCTTCAAGATCCCGTACAAGCCGGATGTGATGGTTAACTTCGGGTCCAACTCCGTCATGACCATGGGGAACGCCGAAGCCGTTACGGAGAACTTCCTGAAGAAGTTCAACTTCATCTTCTCGTTCCAGCTATACATCACCGAGTTCGAGGAGGCGGTTGCCGATGTCGTCTTGCCGGACGCCTGTTTCCTGGAACGTTTCACTCCGGCTGTCAGCTGGCCATCCACCTTCTCCCATCCCCAGGGAGAGGACGATTGGGGTTGGACGGTCAGGCAGCCCGTGGTGGAGCCTTTGTATGAGCGTCGCGACTTCAATGTCGTGATGATCGATATCGCGAAACGCCTCGGCATACACGGCGACTACTTCAAGGGATTGAACGACTCGATTCCAGTCCGCTACGGCGGGGCTATGGAGGACAATAATAAACTGGTCGAGGACGGCAGCGTCGTTCACACTTGGGAAGACATCTGCGACCGGCTGCTGCGGGATCGGTTCGGCGACGAGCACGATTTGGAGTACTTCAAGGATAGAGGGGTGTTCACCTGGCCGAAGCGTAAGGAAGACGTGTATTGGAAGTGGTTCAACCCCGCGAGAGTCCCCATTTACTTCGAGTACTTCATCGACTCAGGAGAGCAGATATCGAAGCTGTGGGCGGAATACGGCGGTGACGACTTCTTCCCGTTCGACTGGTCGCGCTTCAAAGCGCTGGCAGATTGGTACCCGTGCCCCACGCACTGTGATACCAACCCGGACTACGATATGTACACCTTCTACTGGCGCGCAGTGATGCATTGCAACTCGCTGACCCAGCAGAACCCGTTGCTGGACGAATGTTCGCAGGAAGACCCGTACGTTTACGCCATCCAGATGCACCAGAAGACGGCGAAGGACAAGGGTATCGCTGACGGTGATGTCGTCTGGTTAGAAAACCCAGAAGGGCATCGGGTGAAAGGTTGGGTGGCTCTCACCGAGGGTATTGAACCACACCACTTGGCGATTGCAGCCGTTTCGGGTCACTGGGGGAAATACATGCCCGTCGCAAAGGGCAAGGGCACGTTCTTCAATGACTTGGTCGAGATGGATCTTGGACACACCGATCCGCTCACGTTCAACCAGGACATTTGTTGCAGAGTAAAGATCTATAAGGCGGACTGACGCCGCTAATCGTCTATACTGGAGTTGAAAATGCCAAGATATGGAATGGTCATAGATCTCAAGCGGTGTTACGGTTGTTACGCCTGTATGATGGCGTGCAAAGTGAAGAACCATACTCCGCCCGGGGTTTTTTGGGCCCGTGTTCTCAAGGGTGAAGAAGGGACTTTCCCCAACACGGTCCGCCAGGCTTTGCCGGTTCTCTGCAACCAATGCGATGAGCCGTCGTGCGTGGAAGTCTGCCCGACCGGCGCTACGTACCAGGATGAAAACGGAATCGTGGTCGTGGACAAAGACAAGTGCATGGGATGCAAGTCCTGCATAATGGCTTGCCCGTACGGAGCGCGCTATACGGTTGAGAAATGGGAGAGTTACTTCCCGGAGGGACTTCCTTTGTCGGAATATGAGCAGTTCTGCAAAGAGAAGTGGGAAGAGGATTCGGGCTGTGGAGTCGCCACAAAGTGCGATTTCTGCAAAGACAGGCTCGGTACCGGCCAGGATCCTGCCTGCGTTGAGGCCTGCGCTGCGAATGCGCGAGTCTTCGGAGATCTGGATGATCCTGAAAGCAAGATTTCTCAGTTGATCAAGGATGAGAACGCCCAACCACTCCAGAAGAAATACGGAACAAAGCCCAAAGTGTTCTATGCCAATTTCAAGGAACTTCAAGATATGGAGTGGTAGTTTTCCCCAAATAGTAAACACAGGAGACA
>CAYTDU010000674.1:0-3596 GCA_964436395.1 uncultured Gemmatimonadaceae bacterium
CGGTTGTGGGACGGGGAGATATTGCGAGCCTGTCGCGGGGAGTTTCTCACCCCCTCCCGCCCACCACCGAAGGCCAGTGGCCCGTGCGCTGCGCGAAGCAGCCTCTGCTGCCGCCCTACATCCTCGTGTTGACTACATTGGCGAACTTCGAGCCGAAGCGATAGCTGAACCCGATGCTGCTGTAGTAGTAGAAGTCGGTCGCGAACGCCTTCACGCGGAGCAGCCGCTCCTCGGGCGTGAGACCGGCGCCCGAGAGATAGAGCTGGTCTTTGACCCGAGCAACATTGCCGTAAATGTCGAAGCTCAGGCCTCGGAATAAGCGCAGACTCAGGCCGCCGAACAGGTCCAGGCGGTGCTGGCTCATGTCGTGCAGGTACTGGAGCGCCTCCAAGGTAACGTTCACTTCGCCCCAAGGTTGCTGTATGCCGGCGCCGATCTCGGCGGTGTGAATGGGACGAACCTCAGAAATCTCATCGTAGACGGTTATTTCGGTATAGTTGTAGGCTGATACGCCAAGCCGGTATTGGAAGTACAACTCCCTGCGAGTCGACTCGGCGTATGGGAAAATGTTGTACTCAATTGCCGGACCGGCGAGTACGGCCAGGTCCTGGTTGTGGTAGGTGTATTTCTCTGCCGAGCCACGTACGCCGGCCGACCAATGCGGATTCAGGCTCCACACCACAAGTGCGGACAACGTGTAACGTTCTTGTTCGCTGACGTAGGTCGTGTCCTCTTCGGGTATGTCGGTCTCTGTCCGGTTGTACCTGCCGGATACGGTGAAGTTGAGCTTGAGGCCCTCTGCAGTCCGGTTCACCGTGAACGACCCGTTGCCGGAAAGGTAGCGATAGTCGCTCTCCCCGTTGACGAACGTGTTCGCTCTCGCCGTGAAGGCCCACAGGTTCCACGGATCGTTTGGCTCGGGTGCCGCCTCCTGACCCGGGGCAGGGGCGTCGTAATGGATGCGCAGGCGCTGCGCCTGCGAAGTGTTGGCCAGAAACGGCACCAGGCCGAGCTTCACCGTCTGTACGAGGCCGTCGCGTCTCTCGGAATCAGTGTCCGTGTTGTTCGACACGTACACCAACGTGTCGGCGCGGCCCGCGAAGTCTCTGAGTCCTATGAATGTCAGCGTGTGCTCGCGCCCGCCACCGCCGGTGTTCTGGGAGGTGCCCAAGATGTGCACCTGTGCGTCCTGCCGGTCGCGCATCCAGTTCACGTAGGGTATCTCGCGCCGGAAGTGATCGAAGTCGCACCAGAACGTCTGGCAGTCGAGGAAGACGTAAAGTGCGTCGTTCTGCGGCGGCGGATCCTGGCCCGCCAAAGGTGAGAACGACAGTGCGCTCGCGAGGCAAGCAGCGGTGAGTTGGCACGCGAAAGACGGCCTCATGCGGTCTCCAAAGGGAAAGGGACTTGCATTTGGATACCTCATGGATGTTCTGAAACAGACAAACGTTGCATACACGTCGCACTAGCTCAGAGGACGTTTCAGGCGGATACGCCGGATGTGGTTTAGGACGGGCACGCACTCCATTCAAGTGGGTACATACTCTGTTGACATGGGCGGTAGTCAGAACGTCGTATTGTGGCAATCTCAACCATCGGATTAGGGCGGTGATTGGAATTCAGCTACGCGAGAGATTCGGCCCAATAGCGCTCTGCTACATACTGCTCGGTTTTATGTGCGTTCCGACCCAGAGTCAGCAAACACAAACCCTCCCAATCCACACGCGACGCATCGGCGACAAGGTGCTGGTCGTATGGTCCGGCGCCACGTATTCGTGCACGTTCCGGAAGAAGGTCTGCTCCTCACGGGGGGTATCCTAGCAAGAACATCGAGCTGATGTGGGCGCTGCTGGGGAACGATGGTATGCGGTGAGGGAACAGCTTCCCAGCCGGCTGAACGGACACGCTTGCCGATAAGAGCGCCGATGCCCGCCCCAGCAACTCCTCCAACCAATGCACCGGCGATCGACTCGGCTGTAGCGTCGCCTTGACCGCCCACAGAACGACGGACCCCCCAGCCGGCGAACGAGCCGAATCCGAGCCCGAACAGGCCCCCCAGTAAAGATTTCGTGTGACTCCGGCGTACTTCGAGGCGTATCGCCTCATTCAACCTCACGAGTGGGTCACGGTCGGTCTCGGCCAGCAGCAGACGATCGCTCGAAAGATTGAAGACACGCTTGGTTGACCACACCGGCTGTCCAACGGAATCGGGTCGACTCACTCGAACCATTGCGCCGCGAGTGACCGAGGAACGCTGGCCAAAAGCCGGAGCGCAGGCACACGCCAGAAGCACTCCCGATACCAGCGCGAGCAACGGAAACATGAAAGGTCTCTGTCGAGCCATGGTAGAATCCTCCGATGCGGAGTCGCCGTCGGCCTGACGCGTCCCCACGCGGACAGCGTCCGTGCAACCATCGTTCCCCCGATGTTGCTACCGGCTAACGCCTTGCGTGGCAGTGCGTTAGGGCGTCCGTGCTGCGCCTGGTCGGATACCGCGGGTTGTTCGCCCCTGGGGACAGGGATGAACAACACGGAGGTCACCCGTGGTTATGATCCCCAACATCGCTGTCCAACACCGTGACCTCGAGAGCAATTGGTGTTCTTCTTTGGAGCGCGGCACCAAGCGGCGGAACTTCACAATACCGTCACCTCACCTAGCGTGCGCGACACCACCCAGCGTTCCTGTTCGAGGTATCCGAACACGTCGACAAGGTACTCTACAAATTCCTCTTCAGCCGCATAGGACGGGCATCGGAGATCTGCTCGTCCATGATCAAGCTCGAACATGCAGCTAGGGCAGGTTCTTCTGTGGTGGCACTTCTCGCATAACTGAGACACCTGGTCGTAGCAGGCGTTATAGCGCTGCGCGATCGATTCGCAGTCGATCTCAACGCCGGCCGGCCCTACCTGACCGAGAACCATAGAGTGCGCGATCCGCTCGCACGGGAGAATCTCCCCATCAACTGTAACGAAAAGGCCTCTGACGAATGGCATGCAGGTCCCCGTCGGCAACCACTGCCTGTTGGAGTCGTCAGACAGGAGCTCATGGTATTGCTCGAACTGAAACGGGTAAGTGCGGACCAGGAAAATGCTGGCGTAACTCACTGGTGGCAGACGGGTGAACATGGCTTGCGCGATCTCCGGCCGTCGTTTGCTCCGCTCAACACTTTGCTGGAGATCTCCGTCCATGTCCTCGAGCTTGTGCCGGTGCTCGGGATCCGCTCCGACAAAAGACAGTGGGCTTATGATTGGGATTTTGTCGAAGTTATCCTTGAAAAACGCATAGAGCCTGTCCACAGAGCTTCGTGCGTTGAACACCGCGTTGAAATTGACCTGACGCCGGAAGTATGCTGGGTGCCGCCGCATCAGTCGCTTCACGCTTTCCAGGACGCGCGAATGGGAGTCCGTACCATCCGGAAGCACTCGGTAAGAGTGTGACTTGGGGTCCCCATCCATGCTTATCAGCAATTCGATGTCGTGCTCGGCCAAGAAATCCGCATGGCGCCCTACGAGAAGACCGTTGGTCGTCATCTTGAATCGCAACGATCTGGAGCCTTCGTTCAGGGCGCGCACCGACTGCATGATCTGCTCAATCG
>CAYTDU010000675.1:0-3584 GCA_964436395.1 uncultured Gemmatimonadaceae bacterium
GAGGAGTGCTCACCCTAGTTGACGGCGCACAGACATTCGGTGCAGTCCGTGTCGATATGCACGATATGGGATGTGACTTCTACACCGGCAGCTCCCACAAGTGGTTCATGGGCCCCAAGGAAGCAGGGATTCTCTACGTTCGGAGAGATCAGGTGGACGACCTATGGCCGTGTAATGTTGGAGTCGGTTGGACATCTGCACTGGAACACGGTGCTCAAAAGTTCGAAAACCTGGGCCAAAGGGATGACGCCGCGGTGTCGGCTATGGGAACCGCCGCCGACTTCCACTATACCATAGGAATTGACAATATAGAGGCCCGTGTTCGCACTCTCGCCGAGAGAATGAAGGCGGCGGTGTCAGAACGCTTCCCCAGAGCACAGTTCGTTACTCCAATAGAGCCGCAGTTTAGCGCGGGCGTGGTCGTATTCTCATTACCTGGAGTGGACAGTCGTAGAGTCTTTGAGGCCCTGTACCGCGATCACAACGTTGGCTGTGCTCCGACGGGAGGCCTCCGGTTCTCCCCACACATCTACAACACAATGGAAGAAATTGAACGGGCTGTAGACGCAATCGTGCAGTTGGTTTGACAAGGCGTGCAAGAGCTTCCCAGACTTTGTTAGGAGGAATCGACCAAGTGAACACCACCATACGACTCCAAGACCCGAAACTCGGCGAGGCCGTGAACACCACGCTGCAGGATTGGGACGAGCATCATACCAGCAAGCGAATCTGGGAAAAGGACCACACAGTCTGGTTACCAGATCCGACAGAGCTAAGCAACAGGCTCGGTTGGCTCGATTTGCCGGAGGAGTCTCTGGACCTGGTTGACGGTATCCGGGAGTTTGCGGCAGAAATTCGCGCGGCAAACATGCGACACGTAGTGTTGCTTGGAATGGGCGGGTCCAGCCTGGCACCTGAAGTGTTCGGGGAGACCTTTGGCAATGCTGAGTCGTACCCCGAACTGATAGTGCTAGACTCGACGCATCCGGAAGCCGTCCGTATGGTGGACAATGCTATCGACTCTGAGAACTCGCTATTTGTGGTATCCAGCAAGTCAGGGACTACATTGGAAACGCTATCGCTGTTCCGAACGTTCTGGGAGCGGGTATCACGGGCAAGTGCCACTCCGGGTCACAACTTCATAGCCATCACCGACCCCGGGAGTGCGCTCGATCAAACGGCCGAGGAACGAGGATTCCGACGCGTGTTTCACGCACCGCCGACTGTCGGCGGCAGATTCTCCGCATTGTGCGTGTTTGGTTTGGTACCTGCGTCTCTGTTGGGCATCGACATTGCGGGCCTGCTCGATCGCGCTCGGGCGATCGCGATAGCGTCTTCCGCATCAATCCCAGCTACGCAGAATCCGAGTCTGCAGTTGGGAGTGACACTCGGTCTTCTTGCTAAAGCGGGAGTAGATAAGCTCACCTTTCTATGTTCGCCATCGATTGCGTCCTTCCCTGCATGGCTCGAACAATTGATAGCCGAGAGTATTGGCAAGGATGGCAGAAGTATCGTACCTGTCGACGGAGAGGCGCTTGCGGACGCGGAATCCTACGGTCGAGATCGTGTGTTTGTTGGTTTGAGCCTCGAAGGGGATGGTGACGAAGAGATAGGTGCACGGCTCGACGCCCTCGCGGCAGCCGGACACCCCGTAGTGCACAAACTCCTGACCGACAAACTCGACCTGGGCGCCGAGATTTTCCAATGGGAACTTGCTACAGCAGCTGCGGGCGCGGTGCTAGGCATCAATCCGTTCAATCAGCCAGATGTGCAGCTTGCCAAGAGTTTGGCCAAGGAAGCAATGGCATCGCAGGGTGACAGCAGATATGCCGCAGTTGAGCACGAAGTGGATTCGGCCGACAAAGAAACCATCGACCGTGCGCTGGTGGGTTGGGCGACGGCCAACCCGGGAGACTATCTCGCTATTCACGCATACGTTGCACCATCAACTGGAAACGAGAACAGGCTTCAGCAGATTCGTACGATCCTAGCAAACAGACTATCACTAGCCTCAACGTTGGGTTTCGGTCCGCGGTTTTTGCACTCCACCGGGCAGCTGCACAAAGGTGGGGCTAACAAGGGATTGTTTCTACAACTAGTAGACCAGCCTCAACAAGACATCCAGGTACCGGAGACAGATTTCTCCTTCGGCAAGCTCATTGAGGCGCAGGCACTCGGTGACCTTCAGGCGCTCTCCCAGCGAGGCCGCAGGATCTTGCGCGTCAACCTCGGAACAAATGCAAGCGAGGGTTTGGACAGTGTATTGGCGGCTTTGGGTTGAGCGCACGACCCAGAGATTTTCGAATGCCCTTGCGCTTTCAGTCTCCCGCGTGAACCTTACCACGTCTTCAACCACTAAAGGCCGCCAGTGCGAAAGCTACATGTCGGTGTCATCGATCTAGTCACGAAGAACCCAACCAGGGCACTTTACGCGCGTGTCATGCATGCGAACCTCGCGGGTATCATGGCACAGATAGTGGCCAACTGGTGTGAGGAGGAGGGCCACGACGTCACCTTCGTCTGCTACACCGGATTCGAGAATCTCGTCGAAGAATTGCCCGACGATGTCGATCTGGTCATCATCGGAGCATTCACGCAGGCTGCACAGCTGTCATACGCGCTTAGCAACCTGTTCCGCTCCAAAGGTGCCGTGACGGCACTCGGAGGGCCACACGCACGCTGTTATCCTCAGGACGCCCAGAAGTACTTCGACTACGTACTCGGGTTCACGGACAAGACCGTGATAACTGACATGCTCAACGACATGTCACAGCATCGCCCAGAGGGCATACACCTTTGTGCTGAAGCGCAGCCCAAGCAGTTGCCGGGGGTGCGTGAACGTTGGAAGTTCATTCAACAGACAATGGCGAAGGCACCCTTCTTCAAGATCGTCCCGATGTTGGGGAGTATCGGGTGCCCCTATTCCTGCTGTTTCTGTATTGACTCTTCGGTGCCGTATCAGGCGTTCGACCTGGATGAGATCAAAGCTGACTTGAGATTTCTGCGCACAAAATACAAACGCCCTCACGTCGGCTGGTACGATCCCAACTTCGGAATCCGTTTCGATGAGACATTGGATGCGATCGAAGAGGCTATTCCACCAAACAGCATCGATTTCATCGCGGAGAGCACTCTCGCGATCCTGACAGAACCGCACATGAAGCGACTGAAAAAGAATGGCTTCGTCGCGGTGTTGCCGGGAATCGAGTCATGGTACGACATGGGCGGGAAGTCGAAGACTGGCTCCGCACAGGGTATAGAGAAGGTCAGGCAGGTTTCGGAGCATGTGAATATGGTGACACGATACGTACCATATCTCCAGGCGAATTTCGTGCTTGGACTCGATATGGACGTAGGCGCAGAGCCTTTCGAACTCACTAAGCAGTTCCTCGATCGCTCGCCAACCGCTTTCCCCGCTTATTCGTTACTGTCTGCGTTTGGTCAGGCAGCCCCGCTGAACCTCGAATACCAACGCAACGGAAGGGTTCTACCGATCCCCTTCCATTTCTTGAACAACAATCACGCGATGAACGTGAAACCGCTCAACTACTCCTGGCCTGAGTTTTACGATCGCGTCATTGACC
>CAYTDU010000676.1:0-3581 GCA_964436395.1 uncultured Gemmatimonadaceae bacterium
TCGTGGTGCTGGTGGTGGCTGCGGACGACCGCGTCATGCCGCAGACGGTCGAGGCGATCAGTCACGCCAAGAGCGCTGGCGTCCCACTCGTCGTAGCCATCAACAAGATCGATCTACCTGGAACGGATCCGAGCAGAGTTCGACAGGATCTCTTGAAACACGAAGTTCTGTTGGAGGAATTTGGCGGCGACACAATGTGCGCCGACGTTTCCGCGAAAACCGGGATCGGAATTGACGATCTGCTAGAGAAAATCCTGCTGCAGGCAGACCTGCTCGACATCAAAGCCAACCCCGACAGGCTCGCAACCGGTGTCGTTGTCGAGGGTTCTCTCGACTCTGGCAAGGGCCCTGTCGCGACGGTGCTGGTTAAAAACGGGACGCTCAAGATCGGCGACAACTTCATCTGTGGTAACTTGGCAGGCCGCGTGCGCGCCCTGATCAATGAGCACGGCAAACGGGTGAAAGAAGCTGGGCCTTCAATTCCAGTACAGGTCCTCGGCTTCAGCGGCGTTCCCCAGGCGGGCGACAAGTTCTCTGCGGTGAAAGAGGCCGTTGACGCTCGAGAAATCGCGCAGAAACGACAGCGTTTGGATAGAGAAGCCGAACACCGTCGTACTTCCAGGGCTGTGTCTCTCGAGGACCTGTCTAAACAGATAGGGGCTGGTCATGCCGAGGCTCTCAAGATCATCATCAAGGCTGACCAGGGTGGTCCGGCTGAGGCTCTCGCCGATGCGTTCGCTCAGCTCTCGACCGAGGAAGTAGCGGTGGAGGTAGTACACAGGGGTGTCGGCGCAGTATCTGAGGGAGACGTCCTGTTGGCCAAGGCATCGGGCGCGGTGGTTGTGGGATTCCATGTGCGACCCGACGCCAATGCGCGCGCCGCTGCCGAGAGGGAGAAGGTAGATATCCGCACTTACCGGGTCATCTACGAAGCGGTGGAGGATGTGAGATCCGCGCTCGAGGGCATGCTCTCGCCCGAGGAAAAAGAGACGGTGTTTGGAGAAATTGAAGTCCGCGAGATTTTCAAGATTTCCGGCGTCGGAACCATCGCTGGATGTTACGTGAGAAGTGGTTTGGTTCGCCGGGGACTCCGGATTCGCGTCATCAGGGATGCGGTCGATGTGTACGATGGGGCAATGGCGAGCCTCAAACGGTTCAAAGATGACGTCAAGGAAGTCAAAGAAGGCTTAGAGTGCGGAATCGGAGTTGAGAACTTCAACGACATAAAGGTCGGTGACGTACTCGAGGCATATCAGATCGAGCAGGTCGCGCGCACTCTCGAATCCACGGGAGCGTCGAAGGGCGACTAGTGATCGTTGGCGTTGTCACATGGGAGTTGCACCTGGACGGTTGCAGGTCGCTCAAAGAGAAACGACGAATCCTGAAGAGCCTCAAAGACCGTCTACACAACAGATTCAATGTTTCGGTAGCCGAGACTTCGCATCAAGACGCGTGGCAGCGAGCGGAATTGACTTGCTGCGTTGTCGCCACCGATCGACGCCACGGGCAATCGGTGCTAAGTGCGGCCGACAAGCTCGTCGATTCGGACGGGTTTTCACGTATAGTCGATTCATCAACGAGTTTCTTGTGAAACAACCAGAGCGTCATCGGCGCGAACGCATGTCGGAGTTGATTCGGCATGCGATGGCTGATGCCATCGCGACAGAATTGAAGGACCCCCGTGTCGGCTTCGCCACGGTGACACGGGTGGACGTGTCAGCCGATTTCTCTCATGCGACCGTGTATGTAAGCGTTCTGGGCTCGGAGGAAGAAAAGGCGAGAGCGATGGGCGGGTTAGAGCACGCCAGTGGTTTCTTGCGGACGTATATCGCGCGGAACCTCCGTATCAGAAACGCCCCAGAATTGCATATCGAGCTCGACCGCGGACTAGAACATGCGGCTCATATCGACGAGCTTCTGCACCAATTGGAAGACGAGCAGTCGCACTGAAGGACGGTTACCTACTCGTTGATAAACCGGCGGGCCCCACCGCCCACGACGTTGTCGATAGAATTCGGCGCCGCCTTGGATTGCGGCGCGTGGGTCACACGGGAACGCTTGACCCGTTTGCGACAGGGTTGCTCGTCATTCTGGTCGGACGTGCGACTCGCTTGTCGCAGTATCTCGTAGGTCTGGATAAGGTGTACGAGGGTACGATCAGGCTCGGCGTTTCGACCGATACGCACGATTTGACTGGAGAGGTGACCGCAACAGTAGATAGCTGGGGAACGCTCGACCGCGACCGTTTACACGAAGAGGTCAAAGCGCTCACGGGCCGCACGGATCAGCGACCGCCGAGATACTCAGCCAAGAAGGTCGGCGGTCAGAGGGCTCACCGGCTGGCGAGAAAGGGGGAAGTCGTCGAACTACCCTCTCGGGAGATTGAGGTGTTCGACTTCTCTGTGGTCTCTATCGTTGGCGCCGACCTCGATTTCCGTTGCTCGGTGAGCAGTGGAACATATGTCCGAGCACTTGCGCGAGACCTCGGTGGCGCATTGGGTTGTGGCGCCCACTTGAGGTCTTTGAGGAGGACAGCAGTGGGCAAGTTCAGAGTCGAGGAGGCGCGGACGCTCCCAGACATTGAAGAGTTTGGTGCCTCAATCGGGTCGCCGGCCGAAGCTGTTGAACACCTGCCCAGGTTGTCGATAGACAATCCGGATGTGCGGAAGAAGGTTGTCCACGGGCAGCCGATCCCGGCTACCGGCAGCAATGAAGAGCTGGTGGCTCTGATCGACGGGCAGCAGCTGATTGGAATCGCGGAGAGAAGCGACGATATGTTCAAACCAAGAGTGGTAATGGAGGGTTGAGGCTGGTCATGCCGCCGGGGGCAGGGAAGAACGGCACCGTGATAACCGTCGGGACATTCGACGGTGTGCACCTCGGTCACCAGCGCGTGCTCGAGGAAATAGCGGAGCGCGCAAGGGTCGCGGGGCGTCGCAGTGTGCTCGTGACATTTGAGCCACATCCGCTCGAGATCGTGAATCCACAGGCTGCCCCCCCCCGGTTGACGGTTGGTGCGGAACGCCACGAGATACTGGCGCAAAGCGAGTTGGACGCGGTTGCGTTCATAGAGTTTGACAGAGCATTGTCGAAGTGCTCACCCGAGGAATTCGTCAGACGGCTCGTCGACAGGTTCAATGTCAAGGAACTGGTCATTGGGTTTGACCACGGTTTCGGCAAGGGCAGGGCGGGCAACGTCGATCTGCTTGGTGTGCTTGGCGGGAAAATGGGTTTTGCTGTGGATGTGGTGGCGGAAGTGGACTATGAGTCGAGGCCCGTTTCGTCAACGCGCGTTCGACGTGAGGTAGCGGGCGGTGACCTGGATGCGGCCAGGCAGTTGCTTGGGCGCCACTATTCGATGATTGCCCAGGTAATCCCCGGTGCAGGAAGAGGAAGACATCTCGGCTATCGAACCATCAATCTCAGAGTCGAGTCTCAACAGAAACTCCTACCGCCGAACGGTGTGTATGCAGTGTTCGTGGAATGGGCAGGCGGCTCATCAGCAGGGATGATGCATCAAGGTCCGCGGCCGACGTTCGGTGAAGCCGAGCGCTCATTGGAAATACATCTGCTGGACGCCT
>CAYTDU010000677.1:0-3579 GCA_964436395.1 uncultured Gemmatimonadaceae bacterium
GCCCCTTGCAGACACGGTGTCATTCAGCGCAAGATTGCCACAATCAAAGGGGGCTCCACGATGAAACCGCATAAAAAAACCAGTCTCTTGATTGCCTTCCTGCTCACACCCGCGGTGACTTTCGCGCAAGGTGTCGACGGCACATTACTAGACCTGGCGCGCGTCAAACACAATGTCGCGAGCAAACGTATCAGTAGCTTCGACAGGAGCGGAGGCAACAACGATCGCTTTGAGCACATTCCCGATGGAGAATCGCGCACGCTCTTCGAAGTCGAAGGCGCGGGGATGATCAATCACATCTGGATCACGATCGCACCACCGCCACCAACCCTGAGCCGCAATGACATCATACTGCGTATGTATTGGGACGGGAGTGATTCACCCAGTGTTCAGTCGCCGATTGGACCGTTTTTTGGCCAGGGCTGGGACGAGAGCTACAACTACTCGTCATTGCCGCTGGCGGCCGGGCCTGTCGATGGCAGGGGACTAGTTAGCTACTTCGTAATGCCGTTCGCTAACGGTGCGCGAATTGAAGTCGAAAACGACGCGGGGCGCGATATCGACGCGTTCTACTACTACGTGGACTACGTCCAGCTCGACGACTTGCCCGAAGAAATGGGACGATTCCATGCCTGGTACAACCATTCGTTGACCGAGGCCCTACCCGACGGGGAAAACGAGTGGTCAGTGCTTGGCCCACAGGGGAAAAACACCACTGGTGCCAACAACTACTTGATCGCCGACATCGAGGGCAAGGGACACTACGTTGGAGTCAACTACTACGTCCACTCGCCGAGCCCGATGTGGTACGGAGAGGGTGACGATATGTTCTTCATTGACGGAGAGCCGTGGCCACCGTCACTGCACGGAACCGGGACCGAGGATTACTTCAACACCTCCTGGTGTCCTGACACCCTCTTCAGCCACCCGTACTACGGCTATGCCCGCGTAAACGACGACATCGGTTGGTTGGGGCGGACACACGTGTATCGGTTCCACATTGCAGACCCAATCTACTTCGACGAGTCACTCAGGTTCAGCATCGAACACGGGCACAACAACAATCTCACGCTGGATATGGCGACGGTAGCGTATTGGTATCAGACTGGGCAGGCCAAACCGTTCCCTCCCTTCCCCGACCGAGCGGCACGTGCGCCCAAGCCTTTCATCGGTCCAGTTGAGTTTCACCGCTGGCGTCACGAATGGCGCAAGAACATGGGCAACGGTGCGAGACTTTGGGGTAACGAGACGAGACCGGATAGCTCGCGGTGAGGCAAGCTCGACGATCCGAGATTTCGGCGATAACGTCTTACGTAGCGCCATTCGTGCGAAGAATTGTGAGGCTAACATGACTGTCCCTACACTGCCATCGCGCATCGAATCGGTACTTGTATACCGGAACGACGCGGCGATCACTCGCGTTTGCGAAATCGACCTGTCAGAGTCACCCATTCCGCAGGAAGTCCAGCTTGTTGGCCTTCCACTCTGTCTTGACGACGGATCCGTTACCGTCAAGGTGGAGCCAGTCGGAACGGGTGGAGTGCCAGACGCCTGTGATGTCCGGGTTGGGCTCGACGTACCACCTCCCGACCCGGAGTTGGCTCCAGCGAAGAACGAGCAGCTACAGGAGGCAAGGCGGGCCGTTTCGGAATTCGATAGCCAGATCGAGCAGTTGGATCGGATGGCCTTGAAGCTACAAGAGCTGCAAGCACCGGATCGGCCAAGGGGAGAGCGTGGCAAAGAACCTCCTCCGGCACCGACGGCGGCGCGGCTCGCATTACTCGAATTCCGACACAACGAGTTGGAGAACATCGGTGCACAGCGCAAATCATTGCTCTCCAAAATCGAGGAAGCTCGGGACAGCTTGAGTGTTATGGAACAACGCGATGAAGCTGCATCCTCGTCGCGCCAGGCACGGGAGGATGAACTGCGCAAGTCAGTGACCGTTAAGCTCCATAGTTCAAATGGCAAATCGCTGGCGCCCGCATGTCGTCTGGTGGTCGAATACCTCGTGCCTGGGGCCAGGTGGCTCCCGAGTTATGCAATCCGATTCAACGAAAGTGATAATGCCGCCGAGTTGGCGATGCGCGCGCACGTCTGTCAGAACACGGGGGAGGACTGGAAAAACGTGATGCTGCGTGTCGCAACCGCGGATCCGGAACGGTGGTCGGAACTCCCGGAACTTCCCGCACTCCGTATCGGTAAACGCCAACCTCATTTGCCAAAGACTGGGTGGCGCCCTCCTCCGCCGGGAGTCGATGAGCTCTTTGCCGATTACGACCGCGTGGCTGAGTCTGTCGAACCTGCGGAGGAACTCCTGAAGAAGGAAGCCACACGGTCTGTATCACATGAGCAGTATGATGTGTCAGACGCCGCTGTGCTCGACGACCTCGACACGGAGGAACAACTAACTGGTGCGGCGCCGGAAGACACTGGGAAATACCTTGCCTCTGCCATGCCAGCGGAGCCAATGGCGAAATTCGAGGAGCCGGTACACCCAGCTCCAGCTTCGGCAAAGCCGGGATTCATCGCCAAGGCAGCGCGGTTCAGGGGACCTCCGACGGCAAGCCTGGACAAGTCGCCCGATTCACTCGACGATGTCATAGTGGGAATGGCTGCGACACCGGAGGAAAGAAGGGAACTAACAGCCGCCACGGACATGCTGAACTACGGGAGGCTGCGGCTGGGCGGCGTGCGGGGTGCAAATCGCGGAACCCTCACACCCGTGTCGAAGGAGCAGAGTTACTTCGAATACGCGGCCCTAGTCCGTGCCTCTGTAGATATCAACGTGACGATAGCCATTGCCATGGCTGAACGCCGTGCGAGGATTGTCGCGGAGAAAGCCCCGCCTCATGGATATGCAGTGCCAAAACAATGGGAGGGCTTTGATTTCTCATATTCTGCAGAAAATGCGATTACCGTACCGTCAGACTCCAATTTCCACAACGTGCCACTGTCGAACCACTCGGGTTCGGTTGAGCTGCGTTACGTGACCGTGCCCCGTGAAGAGTCCGAGGCTTACAGATTCCTCGACCTCTCGAATCCTCTGCAAACGCCACTCCCCGAGGGACCGGCGGATGTTTACGTGAACGGGGACTACCTACTCACGTCACGCCTGCACACAGTCGCTCCCAACGGGACGATCGAACTCGGTCTTGGAGTAGAGGAAGGCCTCAAGGTGGCTCGCAACACTCGCTTCGCTGAACGTACGTCCGGCCTTCTGAAAGGAAACCTCGGTCTTTCCCACGAGATCGCTGTGGACGTGACGAACAACCTCTCGAAGGACGCCGACGTTGAGGTGAGAGAACGAATACCCATTGCCCGCGAAGGTGACGACAAGGTGTCGGTGGAAGTAGCTGATGTCGACCCACCTTGGGAGCGGTTCGATCAAGATCGCCGTCAGATAGAAGGGGCCTACCACTGGCGACTGAATGTTCCTTCTGGAACCACTCGTACTTTGAAGGCAAACTATGAGATCACCCTCTCCGCCAAACATGAGATTGCCGGCGGCAATAGGAGGGAAGAATGATGTCTAGCCCCTCAAGAGGAGCGATGGTATTAGGCGACGTGATCGGAAAC
>CAYTDU010000678.1:0-3574 GCA_964436395.1 uncultured Gemmatimonadaceae bacterium
CGCATCATCGGCGTGCCGGTGGATGAGGACGGGATGGACGTGGAGCGGGTGGAACTTCTGCTTGCCCGCTATCGGCCGCGTTTGATCTACACCGTCTCCACCTACCAGAATCCGACCGGAGCGACGATGAGCCTCGAGCGTCGGGAACGGCTGCTGGCGCTGGCGCAACAGTACCAGGTGCCGATCGTGGAAGACGATCCGTTTGGCGATCTGCACTTCGACGAATCTCCCCCTCCGCCGATCAAGGCCCTCGATCGCCATGGTCACGTCCTCTACCTGAGTACGTTCTCTAAGAGTCTGGCGCCGGGATTGCGGGTGGGCTGGTTGGTGGCACCGACGCCGGTGGTGCAGCGCGCCGCCCTGCTTAACGGAATGGCAGAATTGCATCCGAATACGGTCGGCCAACACTTGGTGGTCGAGTTTGCGCGGCGGGGTTGGCTGGAGGAACTGATTGGCCAGGCCCGTAACAGATACAGGGCCCGCTGTTTGGCGATGGACACGGCGTTGCAGCGGCGTCGACTCCCCGGTACGCGCTGGTCGGTTCCGGCCGGTGGGTTGTTCCTGTGGTTGCAGCTCCCCGAGCAGGTGGATGTCCAGAATCTGCTGGCAGAAACGGTGAAACAGGGCGTGGCGTTCTTGCCGGGGTCCCTGATGTACCACACCAGCGGCCCACGTAGCGTCTGTCGGCTCAATTTCAGCGTGCCCGACGAGCAGGCGATCGAAAAGGGGATTGCCACGATTATCAGCACTGCAAGGCGGTTGCTCCGTCAGCCGGCACGAAAGCCTGAAGGGCAGGAGGTGAGCGGTCCCATCGTGTGATGTCCAAAAGGGCTGCGTCTACCTGCTCGGCGGTTTGGCAGCGACGAGGCGAAGAAGATTCAGGCACAGAAGTTTGCATCGTATCTCACGAAGGAGGGGATAGAAGATGGATAAAAAAGTCGGTACCGAAAACGTGAAACGTGGACTGGCGCAGATGTTGAAAGGCGGCGTGATCATGGACGTGGTCAGCGCCGAGCACGCTTGCATCGCCGAGGAGGCCGGTGCCTGCGCGGTGATGGCGCTGGAGCGTGTTCCCGCCGACATCCGCGTCCAGGGCGGGGTGGCCCGCATGTCCGCCCCGGAGAAGATACTGGAGATCATCGAGGCGGTCTCCATCCCGGTGATGGCCAAGTGCCGTATCGGCCACTTCGTCGAGGCGCAGATTCTCGAATCCTTGGGGGTGGACTACATCGACGAGAGCGAGGTGCTTACTCCGGCGGATGAGGAGCACCACATCGACAAGTGGGGGTTCAAGGTCCCGTTTGTCTGCGGCTGCCGCAACCTCGGGGAGGCGCTGAGGCGCATTGGCGAAGGTGCGGCAATGATCCGCACCAAGGGCGAGGCCGGTACCGGCGACGTCGTCGAGGCGGTGCGGCATGCACGCGCCGTGCTCGGGGAGATCCGTGGGCTGACCTCGATGGCTCCTGAGGAGATGATGAGCGTCGCCAAGGAGATCGGCGCTCCCTACGAGCTGGTGAAGGAAACGGCCGAACTTGGCCGGCTGCCGGTCGTCAACTTCGCCGCCGGCGGCGTTGCCACGCCGGCCGACGCTGCGATGATGATGCAGCTGGGGATGGATGGGGTCTTCGTGGGAAGCGGCATCTTCAAGAGCGGCGATCCCGCTAAGCGGGCCCACGCCATCGTTCAGGCGGTAACCCACTACGAAAACCCGGAGATCTTGGCCGAGGTGAGTCGCGGCCTGGGCGAGGCGATGGTCGGGATCAACGTCAGCGACATTCCTGATCCGCAGCGGCTGGCAGTGCGTGGATGGTAGATCGGATAAGGCCTAGCGTAGGGGAAGCGCAATGAGAGTCGGCGTCTTGGCTGTTCAGGGGGCGTTCGTCGAACACGAGAAGCTGTTGCGCTCGCTGTCGGTGGAGACGGTGCAGGTGCGGCTTGCTCAGCATCTGAAAGGGTTGAATGGCCTGATCATCCCCGGCGGGGAGTCGACGACCATCGGTAAGGTCGCCCGGCGCTGGGGCTTGATCGACCCGATTCGGGAGTTCGCCCGGTCTGGGCGGCCGCTGTGGGGCACCTGTGCGGGAATGATTGTGATGGCGGAGGTCGTGGTCGATGGGGAGTCCGATCAACCGCTGTTGGCATTGATGGATGTCACCGTTCGCCGCAACGCTTTCGGCCGCCAGGTGGACAGCTTCGAGGCTGACCTGGAAGTCCCTGCGTTGGGAGAGGAACCGTTTCACGCCGTGTTCATCCGCGCGCCAATGATCGAGCGCATCGGCGATGACGTCAAGGTGGTGGCCAGGCTCGATAGCGGTTCGGTGGTCGCGGCGAAGCAGGGCAATCTGCTGGCGACCGCCTTTCATCCCGAGCTGACCAAGGACGACCGCTTTCACCGGTATTTCCTGGATCTGTGCGGTTTGTCGGTGAGTGAAACGCCACGTCGCCAGCTGGGGGCCGGCAAACAGACGGTCCAATCCAAGGGGTGCGCTTCAACATGACGCACGCGCTGAGATGCTCGGGTTACGACGTCGCCAGGACCGACATCGTCCGCGCGCACGGGTACACTCTGGTCGACGCCGCCGGGAAGCGATACACCGATTTTGAAGCCGGGGTGTGGTGCACCGCACTGGGCCACAACCATCCGCGGATCAATCAGACGATAGCGACGCAACTCGAACAGATCAGTCACGTCGGCTATCGCACCACGAACGATCTCGTGGAAGAGGCGGCAACGGCGGTCTTGGATACCCTCTCGCTCTCCGATGGGAAGTGCGTCTTCTTGAGTTCGGGCAGCGAGGCGGTCGAGTTCGGTGTCCAGCTCACAAGGCGCATCACGGGACAACCGCTCCTTCTTACTCTGTCCGATTCCTACCTCGCTGCCTATGGATCTGCCGGAAGGAAAAGAGCGGAAGAGTTGGTCTGCTTTGACTGGAGCGATTGTAGGGCTTGCCCTCATGAAGGCGAATGCGACCCCCAGTGTGCACACTTGAGGGAGATTCCTTTTGAGCACATCGGGGGGCTGGTCTTCGAACCGGGAAGTTCGGGAGGCACAGTCAGAATTCCGCTAAAGGGTCTCGTTCAAACCCTTGCGACGGTAGTCAGACAGCACGGCGGCCTCGTAGTCGTCGATGAGGTGACGACGGGATTGGGACGCACCGGCGCGTGGTACGGCTTCCAGCATTACGATCTTGGACCGGACATCGTCGCTTTGGGGAAGGGATTGGGAAATGGGTATCCGGTGAGCGCCGTCGCGATGACCGCCGCGGTCTTCGACCGACTGGTGGACGCCGGGTTTCGCTACGCCCAGTCCCATCAAAACGATCCCCTGGGCTGTGCCGTCGCCAACAAGGTGATCGAAGTCATCCGGGAGGAGGGCCTCGTCCAAAGGAGCGCGGAGGTCGGAATCCTCTTCCTGGACGAATTGAAGCGCCTCGCCGGGAGGCACGACGCGGTCAAGGATGTGCGCGGCAGAGGGTTGATGATCGCGATGGAATTCGTAGCCGATGATGGTCGCTTCTCGCTTGCTTCCGTGTTCAACGATCTGTTGGAAACCGGATTTCTAGTCGGATACAAG
>CAYTDU010000679.1:0-3569 GCA_964436395.1 uncultured Gemmatimonadaceae bacterium
ATGGTGTGGATTTAAAAAGACACATCATCGGTACCTATTACCTGGAAGACCCTGTCCCGGGAGAAGACCAACCTCTCCCTGTGTCCCAGGATGAGAGGGGTCTCGAAGCCCCGGTAGTCTCTACTCCCACATCTCTTGTCATCCCTCTCACGGGTGCTCGAGCTGCCAAAGCGGCAATCCGAGCGGCTAAGACTTCGGTCAGAGACACTCAGAAAGAGGGCAAAGGCCGCAAGGTTAGTCCCACCGCTGAGACCGACACTCAGGCTGAGGAAGCTCAGAAGGAGTCCAAACCGAGGCAGAGGCAGAGAGGCCCAGCTACCTGGAGCGGGCTCGGTGCTCGCCTCAAGAGATTCCTAGTCACTCCTCTTTGGAGATGGTTCGTCACAGGAGAATCCTCTAAGAAGAGGACCGAAGGGGCCAAAGAGATGAGGCGCATCTCGCGGCACGATAGGAGAGTGTGTGAGGACTGCAAATACTACGACTCTCTGGGCTGGGTGCCGATCGGATCTCTCCCTATGCCAGGAGTGGGGTGTAAGTGCCACGACCGCTGCCGGTGCGTGATTAAGTACAGGTAGCTATTGAAACCCGTCCCATGTTAGGGGTGGGTAAAACAACACTGTGAAAACCCGTTCCTAGGAGAACGGTTTGAAATCGTACATTTAGGAGAAAACTATGGCTGCCCCAGTTTACGGAAAGCAGTACATCCGGTTCGCTGAGACCTTCCAGGTTGCTCAAGGCACCGCTGTGAACGAGTTCCGCGTGGTCGAGCTGACCGCTGCTCCTGGCACCGTTCCCCTTCTCGTGCAACAGTCCAACGGCGGCGAGTCCGTAGGCGTGGCTCAGTTCACTCTGAACGACAACGTGCCCGCTACCGGCTTCGCAACCGACGAAGTGCGTATGCTGACCGTGGCTACCTCCGGTCTGCTGCTGATCTCCGGCGAGGCTGGCGCTAACGTGCCCGTGGCCGCCGATATCGGCACCGCTCTCGAGGTGAACGCCAACGGCCAAGCCGTGACCAACGGTGCTGGCGCTGCTGTGACTGTCAACGGCACGACCCCAATCATCCGCGAAGTTCTCACCCAAGGTGGCGAGGATTTCGTGCTCGTCAGCTTCAGCTGAGCTAAGCTGATAGGTCGGATCTTGGCCTCGGTCTTCCGTATAAGCCCAAGGTCCGTCTCAAACTTCTGCAGAAGGAGACTTAAAGTCAATGATGAATCTTCGTGACACCTACGGTGGTGTCGATCCCATTCTTACAACTCTGGCTCAGGGCTTTATGCTGCCCGAGACCAGCATCGCAAACTTCATTGCCCCTGTGGTGGACACTCCCACCCGCGCCGGTAAAATCCTGCGTTTCGGCAAGGAAGCCTTCGCTATCTCCGACTACCGTCGCGCCTACGGCACCAACATTCCTGCCGTTCAGAGCCGCTTCGACACCGACGCTTACGCTCTCGAGCAAGAAGTGATCGCTTGGGAACTTCCCGAGGAAGTGATCGAGAACGCTGGTGAGGGCCCCGCTCAAGTCGACCTGCGCGCCATCGAGACGCGCAACGCCATGAGCCGCCTCATGAATAGCTACGAGGTGACCGTGTCCAACGCGGTGAGCACCACGGGTAACTACGAAGCCGGTAACATCGTCGCCGGTGGTACCCTGGCTCTCGGTTACGCCGACTGGACCACCTACGACGCTAACGCCACCACGATCGGCATCTCCTCCGGTGGTGCTAACTGGGGTGCAGCTGGTAACAACCCGATCGCCGACGTGCTCAACTGGAAGCGCGCCGTGTCCAACCAGATCGGTATCCGCCCCAACAGCGCCGTGATCGGCACCGCTGTGTTCGACAGCCTGCTGACCAACGCCGCGATCCTGGACCGCATTCAGTTCACCACCGCCGACTCGATCGACGTGGACGTGCTCGCACGCTACTTCGGTCTCGAGCGTGGCATTCGCGTGGCTGAAGGTCGTCGTCTCGCAGATGATGGCACTCTGACTCCGGTGTTCCCCGAGAACGCAGTCCTGCTGTTCTACAGCCCCCTGGCCGCTAACGACTCCGTGATGCCCGCCGGTGGCGCTAACGCCGCGACTCCCGCCTTCGCTTACACCTACCAGCTGACCGGCACTCCCGCCGTTCGTCCTGAGTACTACATCCGTGAGCGTCGCGTGGTCCGCGCTGAGATCACCGTCGAGCGTGCCGTGAACATCACCGGCCTTGGCTCTACTGGCGCCTTCGGCTCTGGCTTCTACATCGACGACGTGTTCGCCTGATCTCTCCTTTACGTTCATACTCATAAGGAGAATCTCCGATGCCAGTTATCACACCAATCCCAAAGTCAGCGTTCATCGTCACCATCTCCGGATTGGAGACGATTTGGACTCAGTTCTCTGGGATCGTCGATACGGCGGAGAGTGGACAGTACGCTAACGGAACAGGAAACCGCATCTATAAGGTTGTCGGTCCCCGCTCTGTGGACGACGTCACTCTCACCGCACCTTACGATCCCGCTCTCGCTCACGCGATCGAGCAAGTTTGGGCAGATTACAACTGCGAGTTCATCACCATCACGGTCCAGCCTACGACGTGTAATGGCGATGACAGCAACAGCACCCCTTACGTCCTCAGCGGCTGCCAGCTTCAACAGCTGACCGTGGCTGAGATGGACCGGGAGTCCGGAGACGTGGGCACCATCGAACTGGTGTTCACAGTCAACGACTGGACATACGGCTGATCTGCTTAAGTCATATCTCTTGGCCCTCGCTTCGGCGGGGGCTTTTTAGTGTGAGGGTAAAATCTCTCAAGAAGTCCTATAGAAAGGATACATGGCCAAGACCCTGTTTGGTCCGGGTGTTATTGTCACGTCACAGTGGCTGAACGGGGCCCGGGAGCTCAAATTTGACGGTGCTGACACGGATTGGCACTTTGCCCCGATCAATGCTAACGACGTCCAGCGCGGTGGAGACACAGGCTTAGACAGAGTCTTCATGACTCTCGAGACCGACCAAAGCTACGGGTCTACGCCGATCACCGGACGCAAGAGCTTCATGGGCCTCGTGCAGTTCGGGGACCAAGTCAACACTAACCCAGCGAGCGCTCCTCTCTTCTGGAGCACTAACGCTAAGTACAACCAAGGGGGATCGAGCCAAAGCTTCCTTGTGAAGTACGCTCAATTGGATCAACAAGATACGATCACAAAAGAGATCCTCAACGAAAGAATCAATAACTTCCCAGTCATCGACGAAGGCTTCTTCTAATGCCGAACTACGCTCCTCTTCCTCCAATCGAGCTCGACCCGAGGAACGAGTCCGAGCTAGTCGCGGCCGCGGCCCAGCGCGTGTACGAAGCGTCCGGGGCGACTATCAACGACTTCTCGAGCGGATCCCCGATCATGGCCCTATTGGAGGGTCAAGCTTTCGCTCAAGCCGAGCTTCTCTCATTTGCTAACTCCTTCCCAGAATCCGTTCTCGTCGAATGGATCGGTCCGTTTCTTGGCGCTCAACGACGCACGGGTGCCGGAAGTGTAGTTGATCTCACATTTGAAATCGCTCCTCGTAGTCAAGATTTCGTAATCTTTGC
>CAYTDU010000680.1:0-3565 GCA_964436395.1 uncultured Gemmatimonadaceae bacterium
CCATTCGATGAATGGCGTTGAACTTCACCATCGCATCTGCTTTTACCCGTTCGTAATTCTCGGGAGTCCGCTCCGTTTGGCCGACATACACCGCCCAGAAAACGGCATCCAATCCGCCTTCACGCATCTTGGGAAGGTCAACCTTCCTGTCGCCGCGAACACCCGGATCGTCCTCGGCGGTCGCGAAATCGGATGAGATGTCGACGTGTGTATCAATTGTCAAAAGGCTTTCATGCAGCTCAGCGGCATGAGTTAGCACTTCTTCTTCTGTCATCTCTGAAGTCCCACACGCTGCCAGGAACACTCCAGGCACAGCCAGCGTGAGCAACCTGTACCACTTTACTCTCATACGGCCTCCAGATTTCGACTTTGTCAGATAACGATTAGTCAGTGACTCAACAATAAAGGGCGGACATCGGGCGGGCCAGTCCAACACCTTCTTGCCCTTTCCAGTACCATGAGTATATACGGTATCATCATAAACACCACAGCAGGCGGCTCTTTGCCCGGCGGTACCGGTCCGACGACCGCGGCGCGGGACAACGTCCAAACTACTGCCTGCAACTCATTGGCAATGTTAGGGAGCAGACTATGCAGCATTACTCGACCCTCACGAACTGTGTTTGCTGGCGTATGGGAAAGACCGCGTTTTCCATCGCTCTTGTCATCCTCGCGGTTGCGGTCACCCCCTCAGAAACCGACGCCCAACAAAATGACCGCGCCTACACCGAAAAAATCCTGGAATTCACGACGGAGCCTGTATTCCTTACTCCATACGTCGATCACCTTCCCGCCTCGGAAACAGTACCCACACCTCTCGACGTTCTGGGGCACATCGCGGGCGCCGCTGACGTATTGAGCTATCCAGCCGAAATCCACGACTACATGCGGGCCGTAGCAGCTGCATCGCCGCGCGTTGACGTCGTTTCCATGGGGATGTCGGAGGAAGGCCGGGAAATGATCCTCGTGATCGCTGCCGACGTAGAGACGATGGGCAGGATCGACGAATACAAACAAATGCTGGTGTCGCTGGGCGATCCTCGAGTAACTGACCGGGCGGCAGCCGAGCGGATAATCGCAAACGGCAAACCAATCTACTGGGCCACCGGAGCGATCCACTCAACCGAGACCGGATCACCCGAGATGCTCATGGAACTAGTGTACCGTCTTGCCGTGGAGGAGACCGGTTTCATCAATGCCATCAGAAACAACATGATCGTGATGGTCACGCCAGTAGTGGAAGTCGATGGAAGAGCGAAAACCGTCGACCTCGCAATGGCTCCGCGGCGTGGATCTGAACTGAACTTCCCAAGTAGGCCTGTGTATTGGGGCCAGTATGTGGCACACGACAACAATCGCGACGGCATCTCACTTGGTTTGGAACTGTCGCAGCAGGTTGCACGGACATTCCTGGAATACAGGCCTCTGGTAGTGCACGATCTCCACGAGTCAGCCTCGCATCTCTACACGTCAACGGGAAGAGGCCCGTACAATGCTTGGGTAGACCCGATCGTGGTCAACGAGTGGAACAACATTGCGTATCAGGAAGTGCGAGAGATGACGGCTCTCGGGGTGCCGGGCGTATACACGTACGATTACTACGACGGCTGGGGACCCAACTACATGTTCTGGATTGCGAACATGCACAACGCGATCGGCCGCTTTTATGAAACTCAGGGCGCAGGTGACGGATCCACGCGCATCCTGCGCACCAGGGTTGAACGCACCTGGTCTCGCCCCAACACGCCGCTCAAAGAAGTGTTGTGGTCCATTCGCAACAATGTGAACCTACAGCAGAGCGCGATTCTGATCGGCATGAACTATGTCGCGACCAACAGAGAGGAATTCCTCAGGAACTACTACCGCAAGGCCCAACGTTCGGTTGCCAAAGCAACGTCCGAGGGCCCGGCTGCATATGTGTTCCCGGCAAGCGACCCGCGTCCCGGCCAGCAAGCGAGGCTCCTACAACTCCTACAGAAACACGGCATCGAAATCCATCGAGCCGACCGTGCATTCACAGCTGAAGAAACCGAGTTCTCGGCTGGCAGCTACGTAGTGCGCCTCGACCAACCGTTTTCACGCGCGGCCGACATGATGTTGGACAAACAGTACTACAACCCGAACGATACGAGGCCCTACGACGACGTGGGGTGGACGCTCGGGCCACTCTACAATGCACAGACCGTGCGGATAGAAGACCCGGCCGTCCTCTCGGCACCTATGACTCTCATTCGGGAACAAGTGAGGGCCCCGGGCGGCGTCGAATCAGGCGGTTCACCGGCCGTATACGCTATCAACTACAACGCCGAAAACAACCTGACCGAGTTCCGGTTCAAGAACGGGAGCATTCGAATCGAAGCCGCTGAGGAGTCATTTGAGAGCGGCGACGTCGAGTTCAATGCCGGCAGCTTCCTCGTTCCTACCGACGGGAATCCGTCGAGCTTGCGTCAGACGTTGGAGCAGGCAGGCGAGGAGTTAGGGTTCACCGCTCACGGTCTGGCGTCTATGCCCGATGTACCTACACACGTGGTTGCGACGCCTCGCGTGGCAGTCGTCCACACCTGGCAGTCGACCCAGTCAGAAGGTTGGCTCAGGATGGGCCTGGACGAGTACGAGATTCCATACGACTACATCTCTGTGCACGACGTGCGGGATGAGCCCAATCTCATTGGCCGCTACGATGTGATCATCATGGGGCCGTCCTCTGATAATGCACTGAGTGTTGTGCAGGGGCTCTCCGGCAGCGAGCCAATAGTCTGGAAACCAACAGGTGTAACACCCAACATCGGCCGGATCGACGAGACAGACGATATGCGGGGAGGGCTCGAATTGGAGGGGGTAGTGAACCTGGCGAATTTCGTAAAGTCTGGCGGAACGTTCATCGCGCTCGCCAACAGCACATCGCTGCCCATTCACTTCGGCCTGGCACGCGGCATCCAAGTCAAGCAAACCCCGAACTTATGGGCAAGAGGTGGCGTGTACCGCGCGAATCTCAAAGACGATACCAGCCCCCTCGCCTACGGCTATGACGGAGATCTGGGTGTCTATTTCAATTCGGCTCCGGTGTTCACTGCCGCAACCCTCGGAATGCGACGGTTCGGCGGTTTTGGCCAAGGTCCGACAGGTGATCTCGGCGCCGAGGGCAGTACCACGGCTCGCCGCAGCGGTAGAGGCGGCCTGAATGACGAAGACATCGTCCAAGGGCGCCCTCGGAACGTTGGCGAGGTCGGCGTGGCCGAGTTTCGCGAGTCAGGCCAGGATAGTGCGGCACAATCGGGGCGCGGAAGCCCAAGCACACGTGCGAACTACCGGACTATCTTCTCCTTCGAAGGAGACCCAACCGAGTTGTTGATCAGCGGCGGCATCCGGAACGGTCAGGAGATGGCAAACGCTCCTGCGCTGGTCGATGCTCCTCTCGGAGATGGGCATATCTTGCTATTCAGCTTCAATCCTTTCTGGCGTAGTGAGACGCTTGGATCATACGCGCTCGTGTTCAACGCGATGCTGCATCACGGACATCTAGACGCGGGAAGTAACTGAGGCTTATTGTGAGTCGTGAGTAGCG
>CAYTDU010000681.1:0-3564 GCA_964436395.1 uncultured Gemmatimonadaceae bacterium
GAGTTTTGCATTCTTATTTTTACGCGTCCCCGATTCTTCTCCGGTTTCCGCCTTGGACTATCTCGAATGGGAATCCCAGGCAACTGCTTTTCAAGAGATGGGGGTTCACAAGAGATCAACCCAATACCTGACAGGGGATGGAGAACCTCTCCGTTTACGCGCTATTCACGCATCTACAAACCTGTTGCCGATGCTTGGCTTGAACGCCGAGGTCGGACGCATTTTCGGTCCTGCCGACACAGGACCTTCGGCATCCAATGTGGCCGTCATTACCTACCGTTTGTGGGTGGAGCGTTTCGACGGTTCTACCGACGTTGTTGGCCATGCTATCACATTGAATGATACTCCGCACACCGTCATAGGCGTGCTGCCCAAAGCAGTTGAGTTCGAGATGCTCTGGAGAGACGCCAGAGTTTTCCTACCACTCGAGTTCAACCAGGCAGAACTGACCTGGGATGACAGACAATACAGCGTTATCGGCCGGCTAAATGAAAACGCCACGGTGCAACAAGCGCAGACCCAGCTAACGGCAATCGCGGCACGATTGTCCGAAACGCAACCAGAGACAAACGCTGAAGTGCGAGCCCGCATAGAGCCGTTCTCGAGCTTCTTCTACTCGAACGAAGACAGGCTGGGAATGGCACTGTTGATGGCGGCGGTGGTTGCCGTGTTGCTCATTGCGTGTGTGAACCTTGCCAATATTCTCCTGGCCAAAGGGACGGCGCGGCAGGGGGAGATTGCGATAAGACTCGCGGTGGGAGCGAGTCGCTGGAGACTAATAAGGCAGCTACTCGCCGAGAGTTTGCTGCTGTCTATCTTGGCCGGGATCGCGGGGGTTTACCTCGGGAGACTTGGTGTGCGGCTACTGATGTCCTCTCTTGCGCCCAGCCTATTTCTACCCGACGAGTTGGGATTGGATGTGCGTTTGCTTTGTTTCTCCGCGGCAGTTGCAGTGGCAGCGTCACTCGCATTCGGCCTGGCACCTGCGCTCTTGTCTACCAGAGTATCACTCGCCGAAGGAGTGAAAGAATCTCTGGCTGGAGCGTCGTCCAGCCGAAGTCGAAAGCGGTTTCGCAACTGGCTTCTCGTGGCGCAAATCACATTGACCGTGCCGTTGGTTCTGACCTGCGCAGTCGCCTACCTCAATGTTGCGGCACTCGAGCGCGTGGATGTGGGTTTTCAGCGAGATGCCCTACTCACGATGCGGGTGGACCTACCGACCCATCGATACCGCTCCTACGCTGAGAGGGCGGCGTTCTTTGGTGAAGCGGTTCGGTCGGTGCGAACAACGCCCGGCATCGAGTCCGCAGCGGTATGCACCAGCTTCCCGATTGGAGCCGGGCAGAGGACTATGTTCGCCCCGCTGGTGGTGCAAGGTCGCGAAACACTCGTGGGCGTCGCGAGGGGGCCCTATGGTTTTCAAAGCGTGTCGCCCGGCTACTTCGCGACCTTGGGTGTGCCGATGCGGAGCGGTCGCAGTTTCACGAACAACGACGGCGCCCCCGATCCTCAAGTCGCAATTGTAAATGAGGCGCTAGCCGAGTTTTATTGGCCCGACGAGAATCCAGTGGGCAAACAGTTGACACCGGTGCAACACGATGATTCACGTGTCGCCTCGAATGAGCCCGTTACCATCGTGGGAGTGGTCGCGAACTTTGGCGCAACGTTTCGCGGCGACCCACCGAGACCAATGCTCTACCGGCCACAACAACAGGCCCCCCTTACTTGGATGGTGCTGGTTGCACGTACATCTGCTGATCCAAGCACCATCTTCCCACAGATCCAAACTGCGGTTCGACAGTTGGATGATGCAGTGCCTCTGTCCGAACTACGAACCAGTGAAGCAATCGTGGACCGGTGGCTTCAGGAATCTCGCGTAGTCGCTTTCTCCTTGGGTTTACTCGGCGCATTGGCACTAGGTATCGCGACAGTGGGTCTCTATGGCATGGTGGCTTACTCGGTTGCGCAACGGACTTTTGAGCTGGGAATCCGCATGGTCCTAGGTGCGGATGGTCACGCTGTGCGCTTCGCCGCGATGAGGTCATTTCTCGTGTTGAGCGGCATCGGCACGAGCGCCGGGCTGTTGATCGCGCTCGCGCTTGCGGCCGTCATGCGTTCCCAGCTGATGATGCTCAAGGTGTCGTGGGTGCCGTCTGTGCTGGGTATAGTCGCCTTGTTCTTGTTGGTGGTAATGCTCGCCAGCTATCTGCCCGCGCGACGCGCAACGACCATTCAACCGGCCGTTGCGCTGAGATACGAATGAGATTGTGAAAGCCCGCGTTGTGTTGCGAAAAACCACAACACCGACACATAGGCAGATACACGACTAGTCTACAACATGGAAGACGTTGAGCCGCCAATCTTCATCGAGCTTGAATTCCCGTTGCGACAGATACTGTTCGAGCCTTTGGTTCGACTCTGCCATTGTCGGAACATGCTGTTTGAAGTCGTCAAACGAGTCGTACTCGTAAAGCACCTGCGCGATGAACTCCTCGGTCTCAATCAGGCGCTCTGCGCTCAGCATGGTATAAAACGCGTATGCGAGCTCCCTTCGTTCATCTCCATCACAGCACCCAAACCGCATTTCAGCGTCGTAAAACGTTCCCACGGGCAGGGGCTCTAGGAACATTACGGAGCCAGAGGAGCGCACGACACGTGCCGCTTCGTCGATGGCTCTGGGCATGACCGCAAAATCCATGTGGTGGAGTGAAAGAGTGAAGACCACAACGTCAAATGAAGAGTCTGGCCATGCCAGATTCGCCGCACTTGCCTCCAAGAACTTGGCATTGGGTAGGCGATTTGCCTCGTTGGCCTGGCGAACCGCGGTTGTATCGACGTCAATGCCTGTCCACGAGTTGCTGACCCGGGCGGCCCGCGCGAATCGCGTCCCGTCACCGCAACCGATCTCAAGTACGTCCATACCGCGGACTATCGTTGCAATGCGGTCCACGAAGGTGCTTTCATTGCGTTTCACTTGCGATTCCCCTCACCACCATCGGAGATTTGATGACTGTACCATCGACAGATATCTGGCTTTCGGCACCGTATTTGGCAAGGTAACGGCCGAGCTGTTCTACGGTATATCAGAAGGCGGCTAGCGCCTATCATCCCCCACCTCACCACCAGAACCGCCGTATTTCACGGGGCCAGAAACCACCGTCACATATCGCGTTTGCAATCACGACAAATCGCGATTCACCACTCCCCGCATATTCGCAGACTTGTAACTTGTTGTATGACAATATCTTATCTGTCACTGCACAGTTGGCATACAACATGCTATCTTTCAAAGTAGAGTCACAATAACACAATAATCACTGAACTCGGTTGCAACAAAGATTTCACTCAGGCAGTTGATCGCAGGAGTCAGATGAACACGACCGCCAAGAACCACGGGAGCACCACCAACAGCGAATTCACTAATCACCTCGGGGCCGAAACTAGCCCGTATCTGAGACAGCACGCAAGCAACCCCGTGAATTGGTACCCGTGGTGCGACGAGGCATTGGAAAGAGCGAAGCAAGAGAACAAACCCATCTTTTTGTCAGTGGGTTATTCTGCATG
>CAYTDU010000682.1:0-3295 GCA_964436395.1 uncultured Gemmatimonadaceae bacterium
ACGGAACACCATCGAAACGTGAACAAATTTGATCTTCGAAGCGATCTAATCTACGTACCGCCTCCCGATTTCCGCTTAGGTGGAATACCGCTACAGTTTTTTCCGTTCACCATTGGGTATATGGCTACTGTGCGGGTTGTTTACGACGAGTTCAAACAGGGTGAGTGGTTTTCAGAGGGAGGAGTTGGCTTCGCTGTGTGGTTGTGGGGATCACCAGACGATCCATCGAGATCAGACGTTAAGGACGACTACATATTCATCAGCACAGTGCCGACCTGGAATCAAGAGGCAACGAGCGAAACATCCGCAAAGCTTAAAACGGCAATCCGAGTTGCGTTGGATGGGGCTTTTGATGTTCTGAACGGAAGGAAGGTGACATTTAGCGGCAACTTTACGCCGCGTGCCAAAGAAGAAGATGGTGCACTCGACTATCGTCTGCTCTTGGAAGCCGGACTCGACATCTCTATTTGGGGGCAGTTGGTTCGCGCCACCCCAAGCTTCGTGTTTAGGCGTGACCAAAGGCCTCCTCCAGACGCTCAGCAGAACGACTACGAGTTCTCTTTGCAGGTGACTTTGAAGCCTTGAAGTGCTCAGTACCGCGGTGCTTCGTCACACGTGGTCGATCTACGAGTTTCTCCTCGGGCTCTGAAGCTCATGTATACTCGCGCATTTGCCGCTGCTAGCGCAACGCCGTGAACCGGCGAGTACGCCTCTCTGCGGTTACGAAATATTTCGTTGTGCAGCTCGACCGGGAGGGAGCCGGAAAGTGCGCTTGGCTGTGAGCCGTTTGGTTTTGCTAGCGGATGCCAGGCCCGCCGGGTTTCATGCTGATCATTTCTCTCACCCTCTGATCTCCCGCTTCGTTGTGTCTCAATATGTTGGGTTCGTCGGCTTGTCTATCTGAGGACATCAGGTGGATTCCAAGCACCTGTGCGGCAGCCGAAAAAGGCACACATAAGGCACACCGCATTTTAACTCTAGAATTTTCAAGGACTTGCAAGCGCGCGCGGGACTGGAAATCCCGTGAGGGTAGCCCAAAGCCATGCACGCGGAGCGAACCACGGCTGGTGAACGCGCTGGTTCCTGATTCAAACCCATACCCGAAGATATGCCGAAATAACGAGCGTTCCAAGACGTAGAAGCAATACGCGCGGGATTGAGGTGCGACGCCCGAATCTTGCGGGGCAGTCGCTGGCTGCGTATTCGTGGTTAACGCCTCTCAGTCGGGATCAGTTCTCATGCATTTCTGCCGGAAATGTCAGGGATGCACCGTACCTATGTGGGTCGGCTGGAACGCGGCGAGAGCGGCGTTACGGTGGATTCTCTGGCGGCGATCTTGGCCGCGCTGGATGTGAGTCTGAACGAGTTCTTCAAACCCTTCAAGGATGTGGTGAGGCCGAGAACACCTAGGCGGCGGGATCAGGCGCTGAGTACGCAGTGGGAACTTCACCGCGTGGCTACCCATCGCGCGGAGCAACCTGCTACGGGCTGTACCGCCAGACACCCGACCCCATGGTCCCCACGATCAAATCCCCATTCTCGTCGGCAGTAGCAGACCACCCACCCCACGATTCCGGTGCCGGGATGCTCTGCCAACTGTCGCTCCCGTCTTGCAGATGAAAGAGGCGTAGGCGGTAATACGGCCGCCCAGTTGTTAGATCAGACTCCACAAACTGTCGCGTCACAGCGTAGAGTGTTTCGTTGATGTACACCAGTGCCGGAGTCTGCAGCGGCTCGCGCAGCGATGTTTCCCAGGTTTCTCCGCGATCGTCTGAATAGAGCACAGAACCACCATCCACTGTGCCCAAGAGACCAGCCCAGACACGGTTTTGCCTTTGGTGGTCAACAAGAACTGCTTCAATCGCTACCTCATGTCTGGGGGCAGGAAACAGCACGTCCCAGCTTGCTCCGGAATCAAGGCTCCTGAAAATCGGGCCAACTCCAAGGGAAGACTGTCCACCGGCCCACACGCTTCTGTCGGCGTGTGGTGAGACCGAAATGCTCCTGATTCCCAGTCCGATCTGGTCACTATTCCCATACACGAATTCCCAAGTTGACCCACCATCATCGGATCTCAGTAGGGAGTATGGTCCGCCCATGTACACTCGGTCGGCGTTGTTGGGATCGAGCCCCAGTGAGTGGGCCCAGAAATACCCGCCGACACTAGAGGCCAAGCCACCGTCAGAAGGGACCCAGGTCTCACCACCGTCTTCCGTCGCGAATACGGCTGCTTCCGTCGGTTCGGTACCCCTCCAAACCATTCCAACAAGCAGCTTCGGTCGATCGCCCGGCAAGTACAGCATGCACCCGACCTGTGAGGAACTCAGCCCGAGCGGTTCCCAATCAGCGGTTTCCGAGTGGTACAGAAACACGCCGTTGTTCCGTGTCCCGGCAAACAGGCCCCAGTCTGTCTGGGCAAGAGCGGTTACCCACATTCCATCAGGCCCAAGCCGGACCCAATGTTCAGCGACCGGCCCGGTCGCTGAACATGCCGGAATCACGATGCATAGTGCAGTTCTGACTACGGATAGCGTAACCCTACTGTCGAGCATCCATCCTCTCAGGTCAAACGGTGATGGCGGTGAAGCGAGCGCCCCACCCAATGAGGATTCATCACCAGCAAGATGGTGCACTGCTACTCACGGTTATATCGATCTCATCATTCCCCTGTCTACCATCGCCCGAGTTCACCGTAACCGCCAGCGAGCCTGATTCCGAGACATTCCCGCTCACTGAAGGGGTTGTTCCACTGAGCACGCCCGACCATTGATATGTATAGCCTCCAGTACCGCCTGATACGTTGGCCTGCCAGGTGCAGAACTCCCATGGGCGGACGGAGGTGGGGCCCTCGATTGTCACTGTCAAAGGGAGTAATGGTTGGACGGCTGCAGCTGCATCGAGTACCCCATAGCCGTACAAGGCGTCACGTCCCGGCGCACCCCGATCGTCAGCGCTGATGAAGAGAGCCAACTCAACCTGGTAGTTGGGCAGCGTGGGTTTCAAACCGCGGATCAGAGCGACTGCGGCTGTCACGTGCGGTGTCGCCATGGAAGTGCCACACCAATAGCCTGGCGGATCTTCATCTTCGTAGTTGTTGCCTGGAACAGTACTCAACGCCCAATATGGCGCAGATAGGTCCACGTGGGAGCCGTAGCTTGAACCGGCGTCCATCTCGTCCGGACACGGGCTCACTGCCGCAGTTGCGAATTGTTTGTTCGTACCGACTCCCGAAACGCCAATGACACCGATGTAGGCCGCAGGAAACGTTACGTCCCAAATCCCCTCGTTGCCTGCG
>CAYTDU010000682.1:3305-3563 GCA_964436395.1 uncultured Gemmatimonadaceae bacterium
TGCGGCGGCAACCTGGGCAATGTTGTTGTCGCGGACGACCGCGACCGCATTCTCCAATCCTGCACTGTGAAGAAGGCGCAGACTCATATTGACGACGTCCACGTCCCATGCCACGGCCTGGTTCAAGCCTGCGATCACATCCGATGCAGTGCAAACCCCAGTTGCGCTACTACATGCACCCCAGCTGTAAAAATCGGAGGAGTAGACACCATAGGCACCACCGACGACTCCCACTCCATTGGATTTCGCGACTGCGAT
>CAYTDU010000683.1:0-3547 GCA_964436395.1 uncultured Gemmatimonadaceae bacterium
GTGTAGGTGCGGGCGCCTATGTCCTGGAGATCGACGAGCATCACGTCTATCAGATCGAACATCTCAACCGTCGGCGCACGGATCTCACCATAGAGGCTGAAGATCGGAAGTCCTGTGCCGGAGTCGACACCATGATCGACGTTTGGTTGATCTAGTAAACCGCGAAATCCGTGTTCAGGACTGAACAATGCCGTGAGTTCGACACCGGCTTGCAACAGCAGCTCAGTATCACCAATACCACGGCTATCAACGCCCGTCTGGTTAGTCAGCAATCCAACACGCCGGTCGGCAATCAGGTGAGCGGAATCAGCTAGCAGCACTTCGATGCCCGGACGTATTGGCGGTACCTGCGTCGACGACGGTTTGCAGCCGAAAACGAGAACCCCAATGGCGATCACTGATAGCACGGCCGGCGTAGGCATAGCTCGCCCCGCTTGAAACGGACAGAGGGTTCGATTCCTAGAATAAGTGTCTCTCATTGTGAGGATAAGGTAACCATCGATTCCACAAATGCTTATTGTTCAACGACCTCAACCGATTTTCAAAGAGATGCATAAGGCTAATTGGATTCTGCTTGCGTTTGTAACGGCGGTGGCCCTCGGGTGCACCAGCCGTACTCAGTCGGACGTCTACCCCCCGATGGCTCCAACACCTAGAGCAGTGATGCCGGAGTTGGAAGTGCCTCCCAGCGCCGTGCGAGGCAGCCCAATCGACTCTCTGCTGAGGTCCTTGTCGCTAAGAGAGAAGGTGGGCCAACTCATCATGCCATGGCTCCTGGGCGACTACACGGCTTTCGATACACGGGAGTTCGAGAGAATCAGCTACTGGATAGACTCTCTACAGCTTGGCGGCATCATTATCTCGATCGGCTCGCCTATCGACGCTGCCGCAAAGCTCAACGCGCTCCAACGGCGATCGCGCCTGCCGCTACTGATCGCGGCCGACTTGGAATGGGGCTCGGCGATGCGGTTCGTGGGTGGTACTGCGTTTCCCATGGCGATGGGTATAGGCGCTACCGACCGCGAGCTCGACGCCTACGAGTTGGGTCGAATCACCGCCCTGGAAGGCCGTGCTGTAGGCGTTCACATGACATTCTCGCCGGTTGCCGACGTCAACAACAACCCAGACAATCCCATCATCAACACGCGGTCCTTCGGGGAAGATCCGGCGTCGGTGTCGAAGCTGGTAGCCGCTTACGTGCGTGGTGCGAACGAACATGCGATGTTCACCACGGCAAAACATTTCCCCGGTCACGGTGACACCGAGAGTGATTCGCACATAAACATGCCGGTGGTGTCCGCCTGCTGGGGTCGCCTCGACACGCTGGAGCTCGTTCCGTTTCGTGCGGCAATCGACGCGGGTGTAACAGCAGTCATGACCGCGCATATTGCCATGCCATGCATCGACGGGGAATCCGATCCACCGCCGGCCACCCTGTCACCAACGGTGATGCACGGAATACTGCGCGACTCACTTGGATTCGACGGCATAGTTGTAACAGATGCGCTGACCATGGGAGCGATCGTCAGCAGGTACGGTGTGGGTGAGACAGTTGTGAAGGCCTTTCTGGCGGGCAGTGATCTCCTCTTGATTCCCGCCGATCCCGCTGAGGCATTGGATGCTATGGTCGAAGCAGTGGAGTCTGGACGCGTGTCTCGGGATCGGCTCGACCGCTCAGTCAGGAGAATGCTGGCGCTGAAACGAGAAGCCGGCCTCTTCCGCAACAGAACCGTGCCGTTGGATAGCATTCCCGCGAAGATCGGGCTCAGAGAGTATCAAGAAGCCGCCGATGATGTCGCAGCCCGATCTCTGACACTCATTCAAGAAGGCCCGATAGGCGATTTCCGCAACGTGCGAGGCCGGACCGCGGTCATAACGTACGCAGAGGAAACAAATCTGTTGGTTGGCAACACATTGGTTGAGGAACTCAGGGCGCATGGTGATACCGTCAATCCGTTTCGGCTCTATCCGGCATCAGGAACCGTGTCATATGACTCTGCGCGAGCAGTCATCGCCGACAATCCGCGAGTCATTTTCGCCGCAGGCGTGAGATTCATCGCTGGCCGAGGGCATATCCAACTACCCGATTCATTGGTCTCACTTATCCAGGAAACGCAACACAAGCGCAAAACCATGTTAGTGGCGCTCGGAAGCCCCTACCTGCTCAACCAGCTGACCGACTACTCCGCCGGATACCTGTTGGCTTGGGCCGACTTCGAAGCAACAGAGAGGGCTACGGCGAGGGCGCTCGCCGGCAAGGCACCTATTGGAGGTCGGTTGCCGATCACGCTCTCGGAGGTATATCCGAGAGGGTTTGGGATCTCCTTGCCGCGTCGGTGAGGTTTATGTGAGCAAATACGTCACCCCGGCTATCCCAGTGTTCGCCGCACTTATTGCGGCCTGCACTCAACAGCACAACGAGACTCCACCCTGCAGTCCAATTCCCGCGGACAGCATATCCAGTATCGAGGGTGTGGAGCAGCTGCTACAATCGTGCGTCGAAACGGGGGCTTTTCCAGGAGCAGTGTTGGCCGTGGGCACCAGCGACACTGTCCTCCACACCTTGGCGGTTGGACACTACGGCGAGGACGATCTGCGGAGCGTCACCGACAGCACGGTATATGACCTCGCAAGTCTAACCAAGGTAATCGGCCTCACGACTGCAGCCATGCTCCTTGTTTCCGAGGGACGGCTCGAACTCGATCAAACTCTACCGCGATTCTTCCCGGAACTGAATGGCAAACCCAACGGTGAGATCTCAATCCGTCACCTCCTGACGCACACATCTGGCCTGCCGGCATGGCGACCATTGCACCTAGAAACCGAATCGAAGGCAGAGGCAATCGACTCGGTGCTGGGAGCGACGTTGGAGAATGCACCAGGAACCACCTACACGTACTCCGACTTTGGCGCAATCACGCTGGGACTCATAGTTGAGCATGTAGCCGTGATGCCACTGGATGTGTTCCTGGAGGAGGGCGTATTCGAGCCACTCGGCATGCGCTGGACGGGGTACCGTCCTCCTCCGGAATGGCGCGACCAAATCGCACCCACCGAGGATGATCCCTGGCGCGGCAGAGTCGTGCGAGGCGAGGTCCACGACGAGAACGCCGCGAGGCTCGGTGGAGTTGCGGGCCACGCAGGCCTGTTCAGTAATGCCCCTGACCTGGCGCGGTTCGCTCGCTGGATACTCAACGCATACAACGGAACCGCGGATTCGACTAGCGGCATCGCAATAGGTACAGAAGTGGTCCGCAATTTCGTAATGCGACAAGCGGGACCGGAAGGCTCAACCCGAGCGTTGGGATGGGGTACCGCATACGAGGGAAGCTCAGCCGGTACGCTGCTCTCCGAGACAAGCTTTGGTCATACCGGATTTACAGGCACGAGCATCTGGATCGATCCCGACAAAGACCTCTTCATAATCCTGCTGACCAACCGAGTTCATCCCACGCGAGAGAACAGCGCCATGGGCTGGGTACGGCCGCAGGTTGCCGATGCGGTGGTGAGGGCGGTACGGCGGGCAGGCGGTAAGGCGGTAAGGCGG
>CAYTDU010000684.1:0-3545 GCA_964436395.1 uncultured Gemmatimonadaceae bacterium
TCAAAGCCGAGGATGTGGAGGCGATTGTTGTCGGCAGGTTTACCGGAGATGGAACCGGGGTATTATAAAGATCGGAGACCAGGGGACCGTGCAACATGCCAAGGGGCATTCCACTTGAGTACTCGTTGCTCGGTGTACGCTGCTCTCTGAACAGTCCCGCTCCCTGCTCCCTGCTCCTTCCTTTCCCGCACCTCACGCCGCTCCTCCCCCTGCGACGATTGAATTTTCACACGCATCATTTACTGTACGGTCAGTTGATACCGGCATGTGCGTTGAGGCCATGGCGGGTTTTGGTGTGTGCGGCAAGGAGAGCAAATGGCAACACCGACCATGAATCAGGATATCGAGGCAATCCAGGAGAAAATCCAACAGGAGAGCGCGTTTGTCGGCCGGTTGGCGGATGAGGTGGGCCGAGTCATTGTGGGGCAGAAGTACATGGTGGAGCGGTTGTTGATCGGGCTGCTCGCCAACGGGCACGTCTTGCTCGAAGGTGTGCCGGGTTTGGCAAAGACGATGACAGTTCGCACCTTGGCCAGGGCGATCGATACGAGCTTTCACCGAATTCAGTTCACCCCCGATCTGCTTCCGGCGGATCTCATCGGAACACTGGTCTACGATCAAAAGGACTCGTCCTTCAAGACCAAGAAGGGTCCGATCTTCGCCAACATCATTCTGGCGGACGAGATTAACCGCTCACCGCCGAAAGTGCAGTCGGCGCTGCTGGAGGCGATGCAGGAACGCACGGTGACGATCGGTGAGTCCTCGTATCCGCTCGACGACCCGTTCCTGGTGCTCGCTACTCAGAACCCGATCGAGCAAGAGGGTACGTATCCGCTGCCCGAGGCACAGGTCGATCGGTTTATGCTCAAGCTTTCTGTCGGGTATCCGAGTCAGGAGGAAGAGCTGGAGATCATGCGCCGCATGGCGACTGGTCCTGAGCAAGAAGTCACACCTGTGGTTGAACCTGCAGAGATCATCAAGGCACGGAACGCCGTTGACATGATCTACATGGATTCGCAAGTGGAGAAGTACATAGTGAGCTTGGTATTCGCCACACGCGATCCGAAGGCATTCGGCCTGGACGAGTTGGTAGAGCTGATTGCCTATGGGGGGTCGCCGCGCGCCTCGATCAACCTGGCAAAGACGGCACGGGCGCACGCCTTTCTCAGACGCCGCGGCTATGTCACGCCGGAAGACGTGCGTGCCGTCGGTATGGACGTGCTGCGACACCGCGTCCTCGTGACGTATGAGGCGGAGGCGGAAGAAGTGACCTCGGAGGACGTTGTGACCAAGATCTTGAACGCTGTAGAGGTGCCGTAGTTGATCCCGCGAGAGATACTGAGGAAGGTTCGCCGCCTCGAGATCACGACCCGCGGGATAGTCAACGAGGTTTTCTCGGGGGAGTACCACTCTGTTTTCAAAGGACGCGGTATCAACTTCTCAGAGGTCCGCGAGTACCAATACGGAGATGATATCCGCGCCATTGACTGGAATGTGACTGCCAGGGTCGGATCGCCGTACATCAAGGTGCACGAGGAAGAGCGCGAACTGACAGTGATGCTCGTGGTGGACATCAGTAGGTCTGGAGATTTCGGAACGCGGGAACGGATGAAGGGTGAGATTGCGGTCGAGTTGTGCGCACTTCTCGCTTTCTCAGCGATCAAGAACAACGACAAAGTAGGGCTGATTCTCTTCACTGACAGAATCGAGAAGTTCGTGCCGCCGCGGAAAGGGCGAAGTCATGTGCTACGGGTGCTTAGAGAACTGCTTTACTTCGAGCCACAGGGCACCGGTACAAACGTCGGTCTGGCCATGGAGTATCTCACCAACGTGACTCGGCGCCGGTCAGTTGTCTTTCTCGTTTCGGATTTCCTGACTGTCGACTACGAGCGAGCACTGTCGATTGCTGGGCGCCGCCACGACGTGGTTGCGGTCTACATGAGTGACAGACGCGAGGCAGTCTTGCCGCCTGTGGGCTTCGTAGAATTCGAGGATGCAGAAACCGGCGATCGCCTAGTTGTGAACACCTCTGACACCAGATTCAGACAAGGGGTCGAGGTGCATGTCTCGCGCCTACGCGACGAGAGGGAGCAGGCGTTCCGGAGAGCGCGCGTGGATGTGATCGAGGTCGAAACGGGAGTACCCTATTTTGATCCACTGAGACGTTTTTTCAAGCAACGGGCGCGGAGATTCCGATGAGCAGACACTGGGCGGTGATATTATTGCTCGCGGTGATCCTGCAACCATGCGTTGCACAGGAGCTTGCGTCCGTCGAAGCACACGCGGACGTGACTGTCATATCGCTCGGCGACAGAGTCACTCTCACCATCCTAGTGCAACACGCGACCTCCGAAACAGTATCCTGGCCGGAACTGGCTGACACCCTTGGATCGTTCGAGGTCCGTCGATCGAGTGACGAGCCGACGGTCGCGATCGACGGGCGGCAGACCTCAACCAGACGCTACGAACTCACGACGTTTGAACTTGGTGAGTTGGAGATTCCCTCTGTCGAAATCGCGATAGCTGATTCTGGTGATTCTGAACCACGGATACTGAGTACTGAGCCGATACCTGTTGTGGTCCAGAGTGTGGGCATAGATGAAAGTGGTGACATCCGCACCGTCAAGGCACCGCTCGAGATCCCACGGAACTGGTTGCTGCTATTGCCCTGGGTGCTTCTTTGTTGCGGTGGGGCTGTGTTGTCATACTGGATGTATCGTCGTTATCGCGCTCGCAAGAGAGTTCACCAACAGTACGTGATTCCGGCCGCGCCGCCTCGCCCACCGCACGAGATTGCTTATGAGGCTCTAGATCGACTAGAGGCGAAGCGCTTATTGGATCGAGGCGAAATCAAACAGTATTACATAGAGGTGTCAGAGATCATCCGGGCCTACATCGAGGGGCGCTACCCGATCGATGCGCTGGAGATGACGTCGTACGAAGTCTTGCAGGAGTTGAGAAAGACTGGCATTGACCCGGAGGTTTATGACCTCTTCCCGCCATTCTTGGGCCGTGCGGACCTCGTGAAATTTGCAAAGCACCGTCCAGGGCCAGAAACGAGCAAGGAGATGATCCCGCTGGCCCGACTTTTGGTTGATGAGACGAGGGCACCGGACCGCACGCCGGAATCGGAGCCCTCTACCGAACGTAGTGAGGTGGCGGTGGCTGAAGACCGGGTGGAGGTGAACTGACCCTCATGTTTTACCGGTTCGCGGACCCACAGTATCTGCTACTGCTGCTGGCGATACCACTCTTGGTGCTTTGGTATTGGAAATGGAGGGTACGCAAGGGAGCCACAATCCGGTATTCGAGTCTTGGGCTGGTAGCTCCGGCCGTGAGGTCAAGAGCGAGTCGGCTTCGCCATCTGGTTTTCGTGCTTCGAACGCTCGCGCTTGTCTTGTTGATCGTGGCGTTTGCCCGGCCTCAGACGGGCGTTTCCGGTGAGGAAGTTCTCACTGAGGGCATCGACATCGTATTGGCGCTCGACCTTTCGAGTTCGATGTTGGCCGAAGACCTGACCCCTACACGCGTGGAGGCGGCAAAAC
>CAYTDU010000685.1:0-3543 GCA_964436395.1 uncultured Gemmatimonadaceae bacterium
GCTCTGTTCACCGTGGACGAAGAAACCGGATTGACTGGCGCGGCAGGTCTGAACGCAAGCATGATTTCCGGGCGTACTCTCCTGAATCTCGACTCGGAAGAGGAGGGAATACTTTACGTCGGCTGCGCAGGCGGCGGAGACAGCGCAATAACCGTTAACCTGCGGAAAACCGGCACGCCGCCAGAGAGCGCAGCGTTGGAGGTCAAGCTGCGTGGTCTCAAGGGAGGACACTCGGGGTGTGACATACATCTGCAGCGCGGTAACGCGATCAAACTCCTGGTGAGGGCAATCCACACGTGTGTACAGAATGGAATGCGGATCAACCTCGCTTCGTTGCATGGGGGCAGTGCTCACAACGCAATACCCCGAGAGGCCTTTGCGACAGTCGTCGTTGCAGCTGCCGACCTCGACTCGTTCAAAGCAGAGTGTGAAAAGGTAGTCGGCGTAATTCACGACGAGTTTCGCCCCGCCGAACCCGACATGAACGCGGAAACGCAGGTCGTCGATGCTGCAACGGAAATGTGGGATGATGGAACGACAGCCACCGTATTGGGGCTCATCACAGCCTTGCCACACGGGACCATGGCAATGAGCTACGACATCCCGGACCTCGTTGAAACCAGCACCAATCTCGCGACCGTATCTGCCAAAGACGGTGCACTCGACATCCTGCTGAGCAGCAGATCGTCGGTAGAATCCGCCCTCGCGGCGCTGCGTTTGCGCATCCGGGCCACAGCCGAATTGGTCGGGGCCAAGGTGGTCGAGGGAGACAGCTACCCCGGTTGGAAACCCAACCTGGAATCTCCACTGCTCAAGATTGTGCAGGCGATCCACAAGAAAGAGCTCGGCTCGGATCCGGAGATCAAAGCGATCCACGCGGGGCTCGAATGCGGCATAATCGGTGAGAAGCTCGACGGCATGGACATGATATCGATGGGACCACAAATCGAGTTTCCACACTCTCCTGACGAACGGGTCAAAATCGACACCGTGTCCAGCTTCTATCAGCTTCTATCGGCTGTTCTGGAAGATCTAGCAAAGGGAGCATGAGCGCTCACGGAGCATCGGGGACATCTTGACCGAGTAGTCAGTTTGACTGCTCGGTCAAATTCGTAATGGGGTGCCTTTGATCAATACGGCAGCAATGCGAGACGCATCTGTGCGAATCGCAACGGAGCAGTTGTCGGTGAACGGTGTGAGTCTGTTCAGCCGTTCAGTCGGTGTTGGTCCGCCGGATGCTGTTGTTATTCACGGTGGCCCCAGCGCGGGGCACATCTCGTTGCTTCCTGCGATCGATGCGTTGGCTCGTGGGCGTCGCCTGCGATACTACGATCAAAGAGGGTGCGGCAGATCACCCGTACGACCCGAGACTCCCCTGGGTTGGCGCGAGCACTTAGACGATTTGCGAGCATTGATCGACCATTGGCAGATCAATGAGGCAACGATAGTGGGTCATTCGTGGGGTGCTCTGTTGGGACTGATCTTCGCGATCCGACACCCTGGACACGTCCAGAGGATGCTGTTGGTCACTCCGGCGCCGGTGAACTCGCAATTTCGCGGCGAGTATTTGGATAATCTGAACCGACGAACGCTCGATCTCGGAATCATCGCCAAGCAACGCGAATTACTTCGGTCGGACCTTAGGAGGCGTCACCCAGACGAGTTCAGAAAACGCGCATTTCAGTTGAGTCTGGCACCGTTCCTGAAGCACCCGAGCGCAGTACTTGGAGTCGAGCCGTTTCGAATCTCTCACCGTGCGAGGGCAGCGGTGTGGCGGAGTCTGGGTAACTACGATCTTACCGACGACCTATTCAAACTCTCCGTGCAAGCATTGGTGATCCACGGTAGACACGATCTGATCCCGCTATCTTCCTCAACAAGGATCGCAGAACTTCTGGGAGCCCGGGTCGAGGTTTTTGAGAACTCAGGGCACATGCCATTCTTTGAGGAGCACGATCTCTTCTTAGAGATATCTGAGGAATTTCTTAGGATTGAAGATTCATGAAGCCAGCCAAAGAGCGCATCAAGCCGCTCATCACGAGATTGAAGAAGCTCTACCCCGACGCCGGATGTTCCCTGCGGCACGCGGACCCACTGGAATTGCTCGTAGCAACGATTTTGAGTGCACAGTGCACCGATAAGCGCGTCAATGAAGTCACCAAGACTCTGTTCGGCGAATACAAGAGTGCCGAGGACTATGCAAACGCAGAACCAGAGGTATTTGAAGAACAGATACGATCAACCGGATTCTTCCGGAACAAGACGAAGTCGATAATCAACATGGCGCAGGCGTTGGTTGATCAGCATGATGGCAAGGTACCTGGTTCAATGGAGGAGTTGGTGAAGCTGCCCGGTGTAGGGCGTAAGACGGCAAATGTGGTATTGGGAAACGCGTTCTGCGTTGATGAAGGGATAGTTGTCGACACTCACGTCAAACGCATCAGCAACAGGCTGAAGCTCACTCGCCACCAGGACCCGGACAAAATCGAACAAGACCTCATGAAGCTGGTGCCCAAGAAAGAGTGGACACTTTGGCCTCACCTGTTAATCCACCATGGCAGAGCGGTGTGCGTAGCGAGATCTCCCAAATGTGAAGACTGCGCACTCGCAGACCTCTGCCCAGGGAGCCTAATATGACGTGCGCACTAGTGCATTTCGCGGCTTCTCACTGGAGTGAGGCTCAATGAATATCGACTTCGCCGTTGTCTGCGATTATGCACTCGTCGACCAATTCGGAAAACTATCTGTGATTGGTTTGTTCCAACACATCTGGGTCCAGACGTTCCCTACGATACACCCAAGGCTCCATCTCGTTATACGACTGAAAGGATCTCGAACCGAAGTCGGGCCACACGACGTTCGAATTCGTCTGTTGAACGAAGATGACGAAGAGATCCTGAGCGGCGACGGTAAGGTGAACTTGCCGGAGCCGCCTGCCGGTGTCTTGGAGGTCGAGGCGGGAGCGGTGCTCGCTTTCGATGTGCCTTTCCAGAAACCGGGAAGATACCGCTTCGAAATCAACGTTGACTCTGAGGTTCAGACAGCTGTGCCTATAGTGGTCTCGCAGGGTCCGAGTCAGTCGCAAGGACCGCCCGGCCAACATCGGACGCCGCCCCTAAACGAGTAGCTGCCTCAGTACCGTGCGACAACGGCAATCCTCGGCAGAGAAGTTGTGGCTGATCGCCTGCATTGCTCTGTGTGTCGCAGGCCTCACTCACAACCTGAGTGGCTACGCGTTGTTCGATCCCGACGAAGGGCGCAACGCCGAGGTCGCAAGGGAGATGGTCGAGTCGAGCGATTACGTGCTACCGCATCTGAACGGACTGCCGTATCTCGACAAACCGATTCTGTATTTCGCTACCGGCGCCATTGCCATGAAGATCCTTGGCCCGACTGTGCTCGCGGCACGACTCCCATCTCTGCTCTTCACGTTCGCTACGATCGCACTGGTCGGATGGTTTGCGCGTAGGATTTATGGCCGCGGTGCGGGCATCACTGCCGCAATCGCCACGGCAGCGACGCCTTTCACACTCGCATACGCGA
>CAYTDU010000686.1:0-3539 GCA_964436395.1 uncultured Gemmatimonadaceae bacterium
CGCCACCACCATCGGAGATGGAAGACGAGTTCGAGAACATCCGAAGCCCGTTCATTGCAGCGACGCCTCCTCCTAAGGTTGAGACTGAGGCGGACGCATGATCGTCGAACCCCCTGCTGATTCGGAGCAGGGGGCCCTCGACGTCCCTCTTAGAGTTTGTAGATCTGCTCGCACTTGACCCAACGTCATACGCAATCTAAGTTTACAGGCTCTCGATAATTCGAGATGACTGTTTGTTTAGGATTGGATTGAAACACGAATCAAAGACAGCATGCCAACGATCAATCAGTTAGTTCGCCATGGGCGCAAAGTGATGCGCAAGGCCGACAAGGCACCGGCTCTGAAGGGGAATCCTCAGAAACGCGGCGTGTGCACTCGGGTGTATACGACTACGCCGAAGAAGCCTAATTCGGCTCTGCGAAAAGTTGCCCGTGTACGCCTCACGAATGGGTTTGAGGTGACGAGCTACATACCTGGAGAGGGGCATAACCTACAGGAGCACAGCATCGTCTTGATTCGAGGCGGTCGTGTCAAAGACTTGCCGGGTGTCCGCTACCACATCATCCGTGGCACGCTGGACGCAGCGGGTGTTTCGGATCGTCGTAGAAGCCGTTCGAAATACGGCGCGAAGAGGCCCAAATGAGTAGGCGTACCAAGGCAGTCAAGCGCCAGGTCCCGCCTGACCCGCGTTACGACAGTCAGACGGTGTCGAAGTTCATCAATCATTTGATGAGCGATGGCAAGAAGTCGACAGCAGAGAAGGTGTTTTACAAGTCGATGGATCTGATTGAGCAGCGGAGCGGGCAACCGGGTGTGCAGGTGTTCAAGCAAGCATTGAACAACGTGAAGCCGCTACTCGAAGTGAAGAGCCGCCGCGTTGGAGGTGCTACGTACCAGGTGCCAATCGAGGTGAGACAGGATCGGCGTACGGCGCTGGCGATGCGTTGGATCATTCAGTACTCGCACGGGCGTGGTGAGAAATCGATGGCCGAGCGCCTTGCAGCGGAGCTGATACTCGCCTCGAAGGGCGAAGGTAGTTCGATAAAGAAAAGGGAAGACACACACCGTATGGCGGAGGCTAACCGTGCTTTCGCTCACTATCGGTGGTAGTCTGATACTTTAAACCGACAATATCGGGACCCTGCTTAAAGGGATCCTGCGTCGCAGGGAAGAAGACTCCCGGACGGACGCGGAGCGAGACCTATCCGACACGGCGGATGACGGTCGCCCCGCTTTTTCACTGCTTGGAAGAGAGAATTGCAAACGCGCACGCTAACTAAGTCGGGACGAGTACCTAAGCGTAAACGTTCACGAGCTGGCACAGTCAACGACATGTCAAGAAAAACGCCTTTGGAGAGGATTCGGAATATCGGCATCATGGCACACATAGATGCTGGTAAGACGACTACGACCGAAAGGATCCTCTACTATACCGGGCGCACATACAAGATCGGCGAAGTACACGATGGCACGGCCACGATGGATTGGATGGAGCAAGAGCAGGAGCGCGGCATAACCATCACTTCGGCGGCGACTTACTGCGAGTGGGAGCACACCTGGAGGAGCTCGGACGAGAAGTTCCAGATCAACATCATCGACACTCCGGGACACGTTGACTTCACCGCGGAGGTCGAGCGGTCCTTACGGGTTCTGGATGGTGCTGTGACCCTGCTGGACGCCGTTGGCGGCGTTGAGCCTCAGACGGAGACCGTCTGGCGCCAGGCCGACCGCTACGGTGTACCGCGTATCGTGTTCGTGAACAAGATGGATCGCATTGGGGCGGACTTCGATCGCTGTCTGAGCATGATGCGCGAGCGATTGGGTGCCAAAGCGTATCCTGTGCAATACCCGCTCGCGTCTGGAGAGTTGTTCACCGGTCTCATCGACTTGGTTCGCCAGGTAGTGGTCATATACGACGAGGACAGCAAGGGTGTGAAGTGGGAGGAAGGGCCCATACCTGATGCGTTCCGGGAGAAGACGGCTGAACTTCGCCATGAGTTGATCGAGGCAGCCGTTGAGTACGACGAAGATCTGCTGCAGCGATACCTCGACGGTGAAGAACTGACCGAGGAGGACATTCGCAAGGTAGTTCGGAAGGCGACTGTCGAAGGTGGTCTGATTCCGGTTTTCTGCGGCGCGGCATTCAAGAACAAGGGAATTCAGCGACTTCTGGACGGCATTGTTGACTACTTACCGAGTCCTCTCGACGTTCCTGCCATCAAAGGTCATCTGCCACACCACGACGAGACTTTTGTAGAACGCAAGGCCGCCGACGACGAGGCGTTTAGTGCACTGGCATTCAAGATCGCCACCGATCCCTATGTTGGACGGCTGACTTTCTTCAGAGTCTACTCTGGCGTGTTGCAGGCCGGTGCCCATGTATACAACTCCTCCAGTTCGCGCAAGGAGCGTGTGGGAAGACTGCTGCAAATGCACGCGAACAAGCGTGAAGAGATCCAGGAGGTGCGTGCCGGCGATATCGCAGCAGTGATCGGACTCAAGCACACGAAGACTGGCGACACGCTGTGTGACAAGGATCACCCGATAATCCTCGAGGTAATGAAATTCCCGGAGCCGGTGATCTGGGTGGCGATCGAACCGAAGACAAAAGCGGATCAAGACAAACTCTCCGAGGCGCTCAACAAGCTATCGGAGGAGGATCCAACCTTCCACGTGAAGAGCGATCCGGATACCGGGCAGACAATCATCTCCGGAATGGGCGAGCTGCACCTCGAAGTGCTGGTAGAACGTATGCGCCGCGAATTTACGGTGCTGGCCAATATTGGTCGGCCTCAAGTGGCATACCGCGAGACGATTCGTGAACGCGTTGAGTCGGTCCGGGGCAAATTCACGAGGCAGACCGGCGGCAGAGGACAGTACGGCGACGTTGTGATAAACGTGCAACCGCTCGAACGCGGTCAAGGCTTCGTGTTCGAAGACAAGACCGTCGGTGGGGCGATTCCGCACGAATTCATAGGGTCGGTCGAAGCAGGTATCAAGGGTGCGTACGAGAACGGCGTACTTGCCGGGTACGCGATGAAGGACATAAAGGTCGAACTCGTGGACGGAAGTTCCCACGCAGTCGACTCCAGCGAGATGGCATTCCGGATAGCCGGTGCGATGGCGTTCAGGTCCGCGGTGGAGCAGGCAGACCCGGTCCTGCTCGAGCCAATCATGGACGTGGAAGTGGTTACACCGCCCGAGTACGTAGGGGACGTAGTTGGCAATCTGAATGGTCGCCGAGGAAAAGTCGGCGGTATGACCCAGCGCCAGGGTGCGCAGCTCATTGGTGCGAGCGTACCTCTCGGTGAGATGTTTGGTTATGCCACAACATTGCGGTCGTTGACACAAGGTCGCGCCGCATATTCGATGCAGTTTTCACATTACGCTGAGGTGCCGGAACAGAAGGCCGGCGAAATCATCAGGAGAATAACGGGCTAGGGGATCTTCACCATGGCTAAGGAAAAGTTTGAGCGAACGAAGCCGCATGTAAACGTAGGGACGATAGGTCATGTTGATCATGGTAAGACGACATTGAC
>CAYTDU010000687.1:0-1504 GCA_964436395.1 uncultured Gemmatimonadaceae bacterium
TCCGTAGTGAACTACATGTACATTTCCAGCCGCCGCAGAAATCGCAAGCTGAAGCCGCTGCCCTCGTCGGACACCCGACAGCGTTTCCGCATGGTCGCGCTAGTGGTGGTTGTTGCGTTGGCTGTTGTCGGACTGCGTTACGCGAATCTCAGCCTGCTGGATCAGCGCCTCGTGGATATCCGCGAGATGCCCGACAGCGTTGTGATGGCCGGCTTCTCGCTCTCCGCAGATAGGGAACTCGAGATAGACATTTCCAGCATCGACCAGGTCCGGTTCGTTGTGGGCAACAGCAATTCGGTTCTTGCAAACCTGCAAAACATCTCAGTCGTGGATGCGCGCACCGAAGTGACAGTTTGGGATATGCGAGGCCAGTCTGCGAGGCGCGATGCCGATGGAGTCTTGGCGTTTCACGGAACCGTCTCTCTGCCTGAAGGTGTGTACATCTTGATTTGTTCGGTAGGAACTGAACGGCGACGCCAGCAGACCGCCAGCTGGGTGAGTTGGCTCGAAGGAGAGACAGATACTCGTGAGGAGGAGAGCGATTCTGACCGAGCATCTCACGAATTTCGGGTAGCTGTAACCGGTCGGGGCAAACAGCTATCGGCGGCGGAGTTGACGGCGGCAATCGAAGCACCCGCGAAACCTGTTGAAACTGTCGCACGTGAGTCGTCGGGGCGCGCTGACAACGACAGAACACGGGAATCCGGCTCCGACGATCGCCGCAGTGGATCTGTGCTGGTCAACCTCACCAAATTGGAAGACGACGAGGCGAAGTTCGGTCACTTCTCGCTGACACGCACCACAAAAGTCAGAGTGCGCGCGATCGGCGAGGGCACTAGTAGTGAGATGTACGACTATGGATGGATCGTAAATACCGCGAACGGCCGGACAGTTTGGGAGATGCGGTATCGTGACACGGAACGCGCCGGCGGCGACGGCAAGAATCGCCTGGTTGACACGACTATCTCGCTGCGGCGCGGCAGGTACGTAGTGTATTTCGTGACCGACGATTCCCACTCGTATGACGACTGGAACGCCAGGGCGCCGTACGACGAAGAGGGGTGGGGTATACGCGTGACGGTGGCGGGTGACGAAGACGAGAGGCAGAGCGACCGCGTGAGCGGGGATGACCGTTGGACGGTGTTGGCCCGGCTGACGGAGATCAGGGACGACGTCCGTCGCCGCACGTACTTCACTCTCGACCGGAGGACTAAGGTCCGCGTCTACGCGATCGGCGAGGGCGATCGTAACGAGATGTACGACTATGGCTGGGTCGAAGACGCCGACACGCGCGAGAAGATCTGGGAGATGACTTATCGAAACAGCGAGCATGCTGGTGGCGCATCGAAGAACCGGATGGTCACCGCTTCAGGTTGGCTCCCGGCGGGCGAATACATACTTCGCTACAGATCAGACGATTCCCATTCACCGGAATCTTGGAACGCGGATCCGCCGAATGACCGGCGAAACTATGGGGTGACGGTGTTCGTGGAACGGCGGTAGG
>CAYTDU010000687.1:1604-3539 GCA_964436395.1 uncultured Gemmatimonadaceae bacterium
CCGCCGAATGACCGGCGAAACTATGGGGTGACGGTGTTCGTGGAACGGCGGTAGGGTATCAATATCCAATATCCAATGTCCAACACGGAATGTCCAATATCCAAGTGACTCTCGGTCGAGATCACTTCTCAATTGGATATTCCGTGTTGGATATTGAGACTTCACATCCATTGCTGCTCAACACTGAACTCTCGTTCTAAACGACCTTCCCTCCACCCACGAACAGATTCCTCATGAACGCATCACAGCTCACCAACGTTCCCTCGAACGTCAGCTCCTTGTCGACGTTTGATCGCAGCATGTCTTCTGCGTCGCTCGGGAACCGTACAACGGCCTGAACCGGGCGTCCGGTGAAGGATTGGCTTCCCACCTGGTGTATCTCGAACACGGCGCGTGTGCCCGGTTCGTTCCCGAACACCAGGTCGAACGTGAACGTCCGAACGCCCGTTAGTTTCCCAGTCCAACGGATGGACTTGTCACGATAGTTCTTTTCGAATAGCTCCGTTGTCTCTGAACTCATGATCGTTGGCGCAAAGAGCGTGTCGCAGACAGACTTCACGTCGAGGTCACCGGTTGCCTCAACCGCGGTTGCCTCAACCGCGGTTGAGGCAACAGGCGCGGATGCCGCGTCTACCTTCTTCACTGCTTGCTCGGCCAGCTTCTTCGCTTCTTCGTCCTCGGGCTCCTCCTGGTAGACCTTGTCGAATGCCGCGGCGGCAGCGTCGCTTTGCCCAGTGGCCAATAGTATCTCTCCCTCAAAGACGCGCAGGTCCCTCGCATCCACTTCATGTTCTTCTGGAACGGCTTTGATCAACTCGAGTGCTTCGTCCAGCCTGCCGTCTTGGCGTGCCTCGATTGCCTTGTCGACCGTCCGGTCCTCAACGCGATCGTCCATCATGTAATTCGCCAGGCTAGCCATCCGTTCTATCATTCGTTCTATCTTGTCGGGGTCGCGCTCAACGTGCCGCCGTTCCCATTCGACCTTCAGGTCGTCAATGCACGAACCTTCATACGTTGTCAGAAATCTGGCCGCCCGCATGCGACGGGAAAGCGTGAGAAACTCCTTCACACGTTCGGGATCTCTACCCTTCACGACAATGGCGTCGTCGAACGCCTGATCGCCAACCTCGATGTCTTGAGTGCCAAACATCTTACAGATGCTCGAGAGCATACCTTGCTTCGTAAGGCGTAACCCCAGATCGAGCGAGTGTGGGTAACTCACGCGGAACCGAGTGTAGGTGGTTTGGCTCTTGCCGCTTCCTCTCGAGTACGTGGTGACGAGCACCGAGCATCCTTTGTGGATGCCCGATATCCTCGGACGCGAAAAGAGCTGCCCCGGCTGAAACACCAACTGCAATTTCTTTGCGACTGAGGCCCAGGCTTCGTTTGTCTTCTTAGCCTGAGAGATGCCGACGGATATAGCTGCGGTTCCTATCAGGATGATCACCAAGAAAATAAAGCCACTCATGCTTCCACCTCGTCTATTTGACCGTTCACCAGGAACAGCGTCTTCATGTATGCGTCGCAGCTCGTGAGAACTCCTCGAAACGCAACTCGTTTATCTACCATGGAACGTAACTTCTCTTCCTCTCGAGGCTGAAACTGCACCACCGCCTTTGTCGGTCTCCCCGTGGACACAGAACCTTCGGTCTCGATCTCAAACTCGGCACGCGTTCCCGGCACGTCACCGAACACGAGATCAAAGCGGTATGAGCGAACGTTGGTGATAGTGCCGGACCACACAACGCTCTTGCCCTTGTAAACGTTCTCGAACTGTCCTGTGGCTTGTGAGGTAGCAACACCTGGTGCAAAAAGTGTTTGGACTACTGTTCCGATGTCGGTGCCGTCATCGACTGAGGATGCTACCTTTTCTGCACGCGACTCTTCGATTCGTGGCAAGTCGCGATCGATGTCTTTTGGTTCCGGCGGTGTGGG
>CAYTDU010000688.1:0-3539 GCA_964436395.1 uncultured Gemmatimonadaceae bacterium
CGCTGAAGGTCTCCAGCGCCTCCGAACCATTGGCCTTCAGTGTCACATGGTAGCCCATGCGTTCCAATATCTTGCTGGTTACGAGGCCCACCTGTCGCTCATCGTCTACCAGTAGTATCCGCTCTTCGCCGATGAGTTTCTCTGGATCCGGATCCGAGTCTTCCAGGGCTGGCCGTTCGGCCATTGGAAGGAACACCTCGAATGTTGTGCCTTTGCCAACCTCGCTGGCAACTGAGATGCCGCCGTTGTGCCTGGTTACAATTCCGTGGACGACGGACATGCCGAGCCCCGTGCCTTCGCCCACGTCTTTCGTAGTGAAGAAGGGCTCAAAGAGCCTTTCTATGGTTGCGGCATCCATGCCATGCCCCGTATCGGCCACGGTGAGGCGGGCGTATCGGCCCGCATTGAGGCTTGCATGATCGTGAGCTTTGTTCACACCAACTTCGATCATGTCTAGAGAAACGGTGAGCATGCCACCGTGCTCTCGCATCGCGTGTGCAGCGTTGGTGCACAGGTTCATGAGCACCTGATGAATCTGAGTCGGGTCGGCTTCAACCGGATCTGTATCGTGGTCGATGTTATGCGCGATCTCGACGGTCGTGGGCAGAGAAGCTCTCAACAGCTTCAGCGCCTCCTTGGCGATAAGTTGCAGCTGCACCGGTTTTGTCTCGTGCTCTGCACGACGGCTCATGAGCAAGATCTGGCTCACCAGATCTTTGGCGCGAAGAGCAGCGGTTTTGATTTCTTCTAGGTCGGCATGTGTGCTACTGCCCACCGGCACGTCGGCCATTGCGAGTTCTGCATAACCCAGTATGGGGCCGAGAATGTTGTTGAAGTCGTGCGCGATCCCACCAGCCAGTGTTCCGATTGTCTCCAACTTCTGTGCTTGAAAGAGCTGCGACTCCAGCTGACTCCGTTCCTCTTCAGCTTCCTTACGCGCAGTGATGTCGCGCAAGAAACCCGTGTATAGCTTGCGACTGCCGAGCATTATCTCGGTTACGTCCAGTTCAAGAGGGAAGACCGAGCCGTCCTTGCGTTTTCCGTACAACTCCGGACTTGCTCCCTGGCCGACTTTGAACGAAACGATGTCCCGGCGATCGGCCGCGTTGCTCGCCGCCAACAAGATTCCGAATGACTGACCTTTGGCTTCTTCCCTCGTATACCCAAAGATCCCCTCAGCGGTCTTGTTGAAAGACAGAAGTGTGCCGTCTTCGCGGGCGGTGAGGATTCCGTCTGCAGCGTTCTCGAGGATGGTCCTCAACCTAGTCTCGCTTTCGCGAAGTTTCTCGCTGGCCCGAGTCAATTCTTCGTTCAGCCTTTGGCTCTCACCGAACTGATGTTGCAGACGGTTCGCCATATGATTGAATGACTGGCCCAGTTCCTCGAACTCATCTCCCGAGGAGACTGCCACCGGGTTACTGAAGTCCTTTGCGGCGATTCTATGGGTCGCTGATTGAAGGACGGCAAGGGGCTCCAATCTCCTGCGAAGCTGGACACTACTGGCGAACAACACGACCAACGCCGTCAGCAACAGGACCAGAAGGAAGGTGCGTCTGAACGTGGCAATAGGTGCCAGGACTTCCGAACGAGATTGGCTCACCACGACATGCCAACTTGGCGCACCCCACCGGGCATTGAAAAACAGCTCCCAGTGACCGGCAAGGTACTCTTCAGTATCGCTGCTCCATTCAAAGGCATCTCTGGACGCAGCTGAATGGCCAGTTACGTGTTCGGTCAGATCTGCAGTCGGGAGCGGCTGGGAACAGAAGAGCGTCACGGTACCGTCGTCCACCACACACATCTCCATTTCGAGAGGATAAACAGAAGCATCGTACTCCACTCCCCACAAATACGACATTGGAATCCGAGCCCATATGGTTCTCGGTGTTGTGCTCGAGAATTCTGCCGTCTTCACGAAAAACGCAGCAGGGTCCCCAGAACAGATAGCCGTGACGAGTAATGTCTCGCGCGTACTCAGGTGTACGGTTTGGTCAACCGAGCACTGGGGCAGTTCTCCAAGCGTTCCCAGTATGGGGATCGTCTCTCCATTCTCCGACCGGAGCGAGATTGCTTCGAAACGCGTGTTCTCTGAATTCGCGATCTCTGCACCGGGAGACGTGTAGACTTCAGGCATGCTCGCCAGCCTCCTGGCAAACGCTTCCAGTTCGAATTCCAGGAAGACGAGCCGTTCCAAAATCGCGACACCAGCGAATTCAGCAGCCTGCTGTACGCGGTTTCGGCCCTGACGTTCGAGTTGACCTACGACCTGGGTATACGAGATGGCACCCAAGATGGCGATGGGGAGAACTGCACACACTGCAAACAGGCCCAGGATGCGACGCCCGACTCTCGTTCTGAGAAGCAATCCACCGCTGATCACGAGAACGGCACCCTCAGTAGTCCTCGGCCAGGCCGACAAAACCGCCGTCGTTGGCACGGACTATGTCATCGTGGCTGCTTGCTGCTGTTAACGGGGGGCTGCTCGCACCGTCCTTTCCCTTGCTATATAGATCGAACGTCGAGTTGAGCGGGACCATGAACCGGTTCTTTCGTGCCCCGCCAACTCCTCCGTTGGGATCAAACTTCAGGTACACGTATTCGTTCCCCCACGGGTCCTTGAAGTTGCCGCGACCGATCTCGGCCAACGTCTCGGGAAGTTGGGGAGCGCTCTCAATGTCCACCTGGAGGGCGCGGATATCCCCAATAGCTTTGGCGACTTTAGCCTTCTCGACCATCTCGTGATACAGCGGTGTCGAAATGGAAGTGAGGACACCCATTATGCACAGGGCCAGGAGTAGCTCGAGTATGGTGAACCCGCGCTGGGATTCGTGCGGCTTGTCGGCCAGCGGGCTTAGAATGCTTCTCCGTCGGTTTGAGCCAGAATCGTCACCGGTGTACGACATCTGCTCACCTCGTACGGCACAGCGCTCGCGTGCTTGCTCCAGCACCGTGCCATCGTTGCGAGGACCGAGCAATCAGCTGCGCACGAGGCTCTGGGAGACTCCGCGCAAACTCAGCTCAGTATCCGCGTTCAGAAACTGCTTTGTGACAAGTATCGGTATGGGGTGACGAGGCCTTGAGTCTGATGGCGAGCCGGAGTACGCAATAATGGGCAGTCACTACTCAGAAAGCGCGGCCGCAAGCGCCTCCAGGGCCTCGTCGCGTGTGAAAGGCTTCTCCAAAACTCCAACGATCTTCATCTCCCGTTGCGGAAGGTCGAGAACCTCCACCGCTCGGGACATAGCAACAACGTGGACTTCAGGAAACCGCTCGCGCATGCGCCGGAGCAAGCCCAAGCCATCCATCACAGGCATTGCCATGTCGACGAACGCAACATCGATTGTTTCATTCTGAAGCTCCGCCAATGCCTGTGCGCCGTTCGGTGCTTCAAGAACCTTGTGTTCCGCAGCTTCGAAGAACCGCCGTAGAACGGTTCGCATGGGGGCCTCATCATCGACGACCAAAATATTGGCCATTTGACATCACCTGTGGAGCATTGTGTTCATGCCCCGGAGGCGGGCAGGTACTCAGGCCCTTCC